>JBCDIP010000284.1:0-4981 GCA_038748855.1 Pseudomonadota bacterium | reverse complement strand
GGTGCGTTGGCGCTTTGGACCTATCTCAACCCCAGGGCGTTTTCACCCCCTGCAACCACCGACACCTGGGCGTCAAAAGCAACGTTTGGGGAACGGGTCTGGCTCAACCGTGGCCGAGTGCCCATTCCACCCCATCACGCGCGCTTTGCCCATCTTCTCAGTGTCTTGAGCGGGTTTGGCTTGGTGCCAACAGTCTACGGTCTGATCACCTACGAGCCCTTTGCGGTGGTCCTTGGCGTTGTTTGGGTGGTGGTTGCAAAGATGTGGTTTTTGGACCGGATGGTTTGGCTCTACGACGACATGCGCCAAGAACACACCGAGTACGCCGCTTGGCTGCGGTAGCGGATCATCCAATCCCGTGGCGCTTGTGCCAGTCGCTTAAGGATTCCTCGGGATATTCCGGATGCACCAGATCTCCCTCAGCAACACATGGCTCCACCCAATTGGCCTTTGACCCCAGCATGATGTGGACCGTCTGAGGCGCTTCCGGCAAGGGCGTATCGATGGCAGATGCAAACGGATGCACCAGATCAGGCCAGCGTGGATCATAATTCCACAAGGCCGTGCCGCATTTGCTGCAGAAGCGCCGCCCGCGCGGCGCATCTGCGCCTTCCGGCGAGGGGCCCGTTTCATAGACCGAGATGAGCTCGGCTCCGTCAATCTGGAGCGATGCCGTGGTGCCGCCGATGTTGATGGCAAACCCGCCTCCGCCAGCCACCTTGCGGCAAATGGAACAGTAGCACTTCAGATATGGGCACGGGCTTTCCGCCTCAAGGCTGAATGCAACCGCACCGCAATGACAAGATCCTTCAAGTTTCATTCGCCCTCTCCTTAAGCTCTTATACAGACCACTCACACGGCAGATTGAGCACCCCACGAAACGCCCAGCCCCCAACCTTCACGTCTGCCCCGTCCTCAAGGCGCAAGCCCTTCAACCGCTCAAAAGCGGCAGGCAGCGCCACATCGGCGATCAACGATCGGGAGGCAGCAGCTCCTGCACAGAAGTGCGGACCGGCGCCGAAAGCAATCGACTTGGAAACATCGCGGGTCACATCGAACGCAGCAGGTTCGGCAAAGTACGCCTCATCCCGGTTCGCCGATCCGAACATGAAGAACACCTTGTCTTCTGGATGAAACTCAATGTCGCCCAGTGTATGGGGTTTGGCCACTCGGCGCGGGGACATGCCGATGGGTGAGATCCAGCGGGCATATTCTTCAAACGCCTGCAGCCAGCTCACCTGGTCCGAACGCACCATCTCCAGTTGGTCTGGGTGGGTCAACAGAGCCCAAATGGCCCCGGCAATGGCATCTCGCGGTTCGTTCTGACCGCCACTGATCGCGAGCTTCACGTTCGCCCTGGTGCTCTCCATAGGCAGGCCGGCCTCCAACATGACGCTGAGGAGGCTGTGGTTGGGATTGGCATTGAGTACCGGCACCATATCATCAATGGCGGCATCAATCCCTGCCGTCGCCGCATGACACCGCGCCTCAATCTCCGGATCGCCGGCGTAGTTGGCAATGCCGTCGATCATGCTCTGAGAGAAGCTGTCCATCTCCAGGAACGTGATGTTGGTGAGGCCGGTGATCTCCTTCAGGGCTTCGCCGGAGACCGGGCGGGCATATGCATCAAAAAGGTCGCCGCGCCCTTGAGGAACGAGCTCATCCAGGATCCGGTCTGTGTGACCTTGAAACGCCTCCCGCCATACAGCCTTCACGGTCTTCGGAGAGACAGAGGGGAAAATCACCTTGCGCTCCACCTGATGGTCTTCCCCGTCCTTGCGCATCAGATTGTGCCCCATCAGCTTGTTCATCAGCCCCTCAGGCTGGTGGGACGAGAACACATCAATCTGCTTTTCGGAGGTGGCAATATCATCGCGCCGTGTCATCACCACACCGCCCAACTGGGGCACATATGCGATGGGGGCTTTTGCTCTGAGTTCGGCCAAAACCGGATAGGGGTCTTGCCAGAACGCGGCCAGATCAATGTCGAAATGTGGAGCTGTGCTCATGGTCCATCCCTGGGGATTAGGCGTCTCCGCCAATGATGATTTGGTGGAGCAAACGACGGGTGCGTGGATAATCATCATAGGCATAAGGAAACGGTGTGTGGAGACAAGATCGGTTGTCGAAGATCATCAGGTCTCCTGGCTGCCAAAGATGCTTGTAGATGCGCTCTGCTGCGGTGATGCGCTCCAGAACATCGGAGATTAGCGCCCTGCCCTGGGCCGCTTCCACACCCAGAATACCCTTCACCATTGCATGGGACACATAGATCAGGCGCTCGCCGGTGAGCGGATGGGTTTGCACCAGCGGGTCTGTCGTATCAGCGTTTCGCGTGCGCAACTCACCGTCTTGTGCAGGCACGGGGCTGTCGGCGTATTCAGCCACCTTATCGTTGAACGTGTTGAAGCTGTGCACCAGCTCAACGTCCGCAATCTCTGCTCTGAGATGCGCAGGAAGTTCGCGGTAACCGGACACCGTGGAAGCAAATCCCGTCTCCCCTCCGCCATCGGGGATCTCACTTTCGAGGCAGTAGAGGAGACTGCACCCAGCTGGATGAGAAGAGCCAGGACTATCAGAATGCCACTCCACACCGCCTTTATTGAGATAAACCCTGACCTCACCATCTTCTTGGAGGTTTCCCACCTGCACCACCTCCGGGCAGCCAGCAACGCTGTATTGAGGACGGTATGGGGGCAGCGGTGTGCCAAGGCCGTGAGCCAGATCAAGCAAGTCCGACGGTTTAAGCTCTCGGCCACGGAGCAATACGCAGCCATGCTCCGCCGCCATTTGGCGTAAGTGACCCGCCGCCGCGTCCTGCGGTTCCGTCAACTCGGCGCCCACGCATGGGTGAAGGGGTTTGAGGCTCTCAGCCATGGGCGCGAAGGATACAACCCCCGCCCATCAAGGCTCAAGCCTGAGGTGTCCCATAAAACAGGTTCACCACATGCTCAGCTTCCGCAAAAAACAGCCAACGTTCCACCACGACCGCAAAGGCCGCCGCGCCGGTCGCAATGACCAGCCACGCTGTGGCCGCCCAAGCAGGAAGGATGAATGTCAGCCCGCAGGCCACGAAGCAAACGCCAAAGCCTAACAGCAGACACATGAGGCGTAACTTACGCGCATGCTTCCGCGCCACTTTGTATCCCATCTCCCGCTGGACGAAATTGGTCTGTGTATGTGGGGATTCAAACTGGCGCACCGTGCCGAGACGGCCAAGGCCAGTGGCGTCCCCGATTGTGAGGTCGCGTGGCTCTTTATCGATGCTGAGCCAGTAAATCACCTTGATCAATCCGGCAGCGACCAGGCCCGTCATCGCCAGGCCAACATGCCAAGTCTGGCCAGCCCCAAAACTCTGCATCAAGAGTGCGAACAGGACGAGCCCTGTTGCAGCGCTCAAGACCACATAAACGGGGGCCACCAGCGTGTGGTTCCATTGGCGGATGGTGGTCAGGCAGCCATAGATCATGCCCGTGCACCAGACGGTGATCGCCGCGAACACCGCGCTTAAAAAGCCCAGCGCCTTCCAGACAATTGTCCCCTCAAATCCCGCAAGCCACAACAACCCAAACAGGCCAGCCGGAGCATAGGTGGCCACCGCGGCCACCCCTTCGCGCGACAACCAAGAGGAACGCCACTGGGAAAAGGCACGCCAGGCACGCTCAGGGTGCCCCAAATGGAATGTGGAAGAGAGCAAGCCGAGGGTAATCAGCCCGAGCGACAGGCCAAACGCAATAATGCAGAACAACGGGCCTTGCGGGAACGCCGCTCCAAAGATGGCACCCAGCCCAAGTAGGGCAAGAAGGCCATAACCAGCACCACTGGCCGTTGTGAAAAATATGACAGAGTAGGCGGGATGCATGGCGTCTTAACGGCTGAGCACCTTGTCGGCCCATTTAAAGAACTGGTCGGTAAGGCTGCCATCACCTACCCCGAGGGTCTCCAGGACCTTAGGCCTATCTCCAGCTTCATCTTCTGCTCCCATTCGGCGAGGCCGAGGCGGCAGATACTTGTTGACCGGTTTGTAGCCTGACTGCGGCAACAGATCGTACCCTTCACGCTCCGCTACCAACTTGGAGACAGCACTTTCCGGATCGCCTAAATCTCCAAAATGCCGTGCACCGGCTGGGCACGCTCTTACGCAAGCCGGCTGGCGGTCTTCAGGCTCCAAATGCTCGTTGTAGATCCGATCTACACACAGTGTGCATTTCTTCATCACCCCGTGACTTGGATCATATTCCCGCGCGCCATAAGGACAGGCCCATGAGCAAAGCTTGCAACCGATGCAGGTGTCAGGGTTCAACAACACAATGCCATCCTCAGCCCGTTTATAACTTGCCCCTGTGGGACAAACCGTAACGCAGGCCGGCTCCTCGCAATGCAGGCAAGAGCGCGGGAAATGAACCGTCCTGTTGGGTTGGCCGTCTTGTGTCTCCACTTCATAGGAGTGGATACGGTTGAGCCAGGCGCCAATAGGATCAGCACCATAGGCATTCTCATCCGTCAACGGCGCCGAATAGCCTTGAGTGTTCCACTCTTTGCAACTCACCGCGCAGGCATGGCAGCCAACGCACGTGTCCAGATCAATCACCAGGCCGAGCTTCTTGCCGGAACGCTCTTCAGCAGTGGGAAGGGAGGTCATCGCCGTGCCCTCCCCTTGGGACCAGTGAACGCCACATCGTCAGGAGCCCGGCGCAGGCCTTGCGCCCGGTTCTGCGTGTCGAACTCCGGTGACGTCCGGCCTTGCTCGTCCGGGTCGGCTTTCTCAATTCGAACACGCAGATCGTACCATGCTGCCTGACCGGTTACCGGGTCCGAATTGGAATAGCGATACCCGCCACGTTCGGGCAGAAGCTCAGAGATCACATGGTTCAAGAGGAAACCTTTGGTGGCTTCGGGAGCTTTTGGGTCCAGGTTCCAGGCACCTGACCGTTTGCCAATGGCATTCCAGGTCCACACCGTGTCCCGGTTGACCCCGTCC
>JBCDIP010000283.1:0-4982 GCA_038748855.1 Pseudomonadota bacterium | reverse complement strand
GGATTTCTTCCGTCAGCATTACGGCCTCACCAAACGGGCCTACCAGGTGGTGGGCCCGGAAGGCGAAGCCGCCCTGACGGCGGACATTCTTGAGGTGATCAACCAGATGAACATCGCCACGGACGGCACTATGTCTGTCGCCTCCCAATACGCAGAGGTCGTTATCAAGAAGGCTTAACGGGATTTCAGTTCTCCGGAACGTCTTCCCACTGGGGCAGATCATCGGTGATCTCGTGCCAAGGCGCTTTTGAGCCCACGAACACGTGGAACTCAGGGGCGACGCCGGGATCATCATCAAGCGTGCCCAAAGGAAAACCCAACCAGTCCGGATTGTTATCGAAGAACGTGACCAAGTTAGAGCCGCATTTGGAGCAAAAGCTCCGATGCTCTCCGAGCGAGGATTCATAACGCGTCAACAGGTTTTTGCCCGCAAGCCATTCGAAGTCTTCGGTCTTCACCGCCGCGCGAGTTCTGAATGCAGCGCCATGAGCCTTTCGGCACATGCTGCAATGGCAGTTGAGCACCCCATGAAGAGCTCCGGAGATGCGGTAGCGGATGTGTCCGCATAAGCAGCTGCCGTTTAGGGCCATCATGAGCCTCCTGTTTCTGCCAATACACGCCCATGATGGCGGGCGGTTTCAGCACAATCAAACCAATTGTGTTGATGCGACCGATCAAGACCCGTGAGAAGCGGCCGGCACAAGTGCTCAATTTTAAGGATGTGGTGCCCCTGGCCCGACTCGAACGGGCACGCCCTAAGGACAACAGATTTTGAATCTGTCGCGTCTACCAATTCCGCCACAGGGGCTCTGACCTGAGACTTGCCGCGTCATACCCGTGGCCGGGGCCTGGCGTCAACCGTTCATCTCTCCGTCACAGCAAACATTTTAACCTTGGACAAATCAGAATTGCGAAGGCTATCCACCAGATATGTTGAGACGTCTCTATGACTGGGTCATGACCCTCGCCGCCCACCGCAATGCTACGGCGGTCCTCGGCACCGTTTCCTTCGTGGAAAGCTCGATCTTTCCCATCCCGCCCGATGCCTTTCTGATCCCCATGGTGCTGGCCAACCGGGCCAAGGCCTGGTGGTATGCCACCGTCTGCACCATAACCTCCGTGTTGGGCGGACTTGCCGGCTACTTCATCGGAGCGTTTCTCTATGACACGCTCGGCACGGCGCTGCTGAACTTTTACGGTTATCAGGCTCATTTTGAAGAGTTTGCCACCAACTACAACAAAGATGGCGCGCTCTATGTGTTCGGTGCCGGGCTCACCCCCTTCCCCTATAAGGTGATCACCATCGCCAGCGGCGCCACACAGCTGGCTCTGCCGGTGTTTATAGCGGCCAGCGTGATTGCCCGGGGTTTGAGGTTCTTCATGGTGGCCGGTCTGCTCTACTTCTTCGGTCCGCCCATCAAGGTTTTCATTGAAAAGTATCTCGGCATCCTGACGGTCCTTTTCTTCCTTCTCGTGGTGGCCGGGTTCGTGGCGGCCAAATACCTCCTGTGACACCGTGGCCCCCTGCGGCAGCGTCGCACATTCGCTAAATAGCCTGCGATGGCACAAGAAATCGGCACATATTCCACCCCGGCAAGTTTCGCCGTGTTCGCAATCACCGCGGCAACCATTGCCAGTGCATGGGGCTTTCAGCTCATCGGCGGTTACATCCCCTGCCCCCTCTGCCTACAGCAACGCTGGCCCTACTATGTGGTCATCCCTCTGGCACTCTTCTTGTTCATCTTTTCGCGTATCAAAGGAACCATTGGCCTGGTCCGGCTCGGTATGCTGGTTTGCGGGCTGATCATGCTGGTGAGCGCGGGAATGGGCGGCCACCACGCAGGGGTTGAATGGGGCTGGTGGGAAGGCCCTGCCGCCTGCGCCGGCGGCGCGGGCCTTAGCTCAGACACAGTGCTGCCTGACCTGAGCAACATGACCGTGGTGCGCTGCGACGAAGTGCAGTGGCGCTTTCTGGGCCTCTCATTTGCCGGTTGGAACTTTGTGATCTCGCTGATCACTGCGTTGATCGCGTTCCGCGGTGCGCGCCGTCTGATCGATCCTTAAGCGCTCGGGCGCGAGGGCTCATCTACAGACACCCGCTGCAAGACCCGCCGCTGTCCGTAATAGTCGTTGAGCGCATAGTGGAGCACGCAGCGATTATCCCAGACCACCACCGTGTCTTGCGCCAGACGGTAACGGCAAGTGAACTCCGGACGCTCCGTATGCGCCCAGAGATACTGCAGCAATGGCAAGCTCTCTTCCTCGCTCATGCCGGAAAAGCGTGAGGTGAACCCGCGGTTCACATAAAGCGACTTGCGCCCTGTGTCCGGATGCCGACGCACCACCGGATGTTCAGTTTCGATGATCTCCACTTCGGTACTCACGATCTGCAACTGGCCATCCTCAGCTTTAGGTGCATGTTCACGGGACACTGCCGCGCTACGCACCCCATGGGCGTGAGGCATGGTGCTGGAGTGAACCGCTGTCAGCCCGTCCAGCAGGTCGCGCATGCCCTCCGACAGGCTCTCATAGGCAAGGTAGAGATTGGAATACATGGTATCACCGCCATACTCCGGCGCCTCCACCAGATAGCCGATGCTCGCCAGGTTCGGACGCTCTCGGTAGGTGACATCCGCGTGCCAGAAGCCGCCAATATTGGTGCCGGTGGTCTCAGGCTCCTTAGTGATCTGATAGATCTCCGGAAACCCTTCCACCGCGGGCATGTCAAACGGCCCGGTAAACCGCACCGGCGCAATCTCCCCAAACCGTCTGGAAAAGGCCACCAGCTTCTCAGGTGAGATCTTCTGGCCTGGAAGAAAAATCACGAGGTGATCGAGAAAAGTCTGATGCAACTCCTCGAAGAGGAGATCGGACACCTCCCCGGCAAGATCTGCACCAAAGACCTCCGCGCCAAGAGCCCCGGCAATCGGGGCAACGCGAAGCGCTGTGTCCGTCATGCTCACCTCCCGTTAGTCGATCGCGCGTGTGCCGTCATCCAGATCCACAAGCAGCCGCCGCATGATTTTACCCGATGAGGTGATGGGCACGGTCTCTACGAATTGAATGGCGCGTGGTACTTTGTAGGCTGCAAGATGACCCCGACAATGGTCCGAAAGTTCACGCCCGGTGGCCTCAGCCTCGGGCTTGAGCACCACATAGGCCTTGGCAATCTCGCCCTTAGCTTCATCATCCACCCCGCACACGGCGGCCAGTGCCACAGAAGAGTGCATACACAGCACGCGCTCCAGCTCCACCGGATAGACATTGTAGCCCGCCGTCAGGATCATATCTTTCTTCCGGTCCACGATGGTGAAGTAGCCATCTTCGTCCATGGTGGCGATATCGCCGGTATGCATCCAACCGTCCGGGCGAATGGTCTCCGCAGTGGCCTCCGGGTTTCCGTAGTAACCTTGCATGACCAGGGGGCCTTTGAACATGAACTCGCCGCGTTCTCCCGGAGGCATTTCGCGCTCTGGATCTTCAATGTCTACGATGCGGCCCATGTTGCCTGGAACGGTGAGGCCAATGGTGCCAGGCTTATTGATCCCGATAGCCGGGTTCACCGTGCCGGCGCCGGAGAGCTCGGTCATGCCCCAGAGCTCGAGTAGTGGTGCGCCCGTGCGCTCTGTAAACTCGATGGACTTGGCCGCCGGCAAAGTCTGCCCGCCCACAGTGCACCGTGTAAGCGATGACAGATCGTAGCTGTCGAACTTCGGGTGCGCGAGCAAGTAGTAATAGCCTGTGGGCACGATATCCATAATGGTGGCCCGGTGCTCCTGGACAGCGCTCAACATGCCTTCCTCGGTAAACCGCTCCAGCATCACCAAGGTGGCACCGCAGAGGAAATTGGAGTTGAATACCACTGATCCATAAACGTGGGGACAGGGCAGCGGATTAACGAAGACATCATCGGCATTGCGCCCCTGCATGCACGAAACAGCAGCGGCGTTCAGGATCAGGCTGCGCTGGGATTGCATGGCGCCTTTCGGCCGGCCAGTAGTTCCGGAGGTGTAGCAGATCGCGCCCAGATCACCGCCATCCATCTCAACCGGTGTGAAGTCGGGCTTGCCCCTTTGCAGAAAGTCGTTGAACGAAGTTGCGCCCGCCGGAACCTCCTCGCCCCACAAGATCACGTCCGACAGAGTGCCACCTTTCATATCCAAAAGCGGCCCGCCCTTGTCCGGCGACGCGATGATCGCCCGGGCGCCTGCATCTCCCACGATGTAGCGCACCTCATCGGGTGTCAGCATGACATTGATCGGGTTGACCACGGCCCCTGTTTTCAAGATGCCGTAGTAGGCCACCAGCCACTCCCAGCAGTTTGGGCCAAACAGCGTAACCCGCTCGCCAGGCCGAATGCCCATAGCCACAAGCCCATTGGCAACCCTGTTGGAAAGCGCCTCCATCTCCATAAAGGTCAGACTGCGCACCTCAGTGATCAGCGCCGTCTTGTCACCAAACCGCGCCGCTGCCATCGGCAGGATTGCACCAATCGAGTTTACCATGGGGGTCTCCTTCTTCACGATTGCGGCAGGGCGTGCACTGCTGGCAGCTCAGAGCTCCAACGCTTTCTGCAGAGCCGGCCGGGCCTTCAGCCGGTCAACATAGGCTGCCACGTTCGGCATCTCTGAGAGATCCACGCCGAACTTGTCACACATCATGCAGGCATGCCCCGTAATCGTGTCCGCCGCCGTGAACTCGCCTGCCAGATACTCGCGTCCCTCAAGATGATTATCCACAGCCTGGAGCGCCCGGCTCATCAACTTCAAAGCCCGCTTCGCATGCTCCTCTGAGCGTCTTTCCGGCGGCAGCAATATGGTTTCGACCACGTAGTTACCCATGGGCCCCATGATCATGCCTTCGGCATAGTTCAGCCATTGCAGATAGGTCGGAAATTCCGGCGAGGCGACCTCTGGGGCGAAGCGGCCTTCGCCGTAGCGGGCCACGAGATATTGCGCGATCGCGGTGCTCTCGGTCACGCG
>JBCDIP010000282.1:0-4994 GCA_038748855.1 Pseudomonadota bacterium | reverse complement strand
TCAATGCCGTTGATCACGTCTTCCAGAATGTCCGTGGAGAGGTCAAACACCCGTTCGGTGTGGCCGTTGTTGGCCCGCTCCTTCTCCATCGGTCCCTGATCCAGCGCCAGCCATTCCAGGCGCACGCCCGTGGCCGCAGCAATGTCGGAGAGGTTTTTGGTGGACGGGTTGTTCTTGCCCTTAATCCAATTGTTGACGGCCTGGCGCGAAATGCCCAGAACATTGGCAAGGCCCGAGCGGGTCAGCCCCGATCGTTCCACCGCAATAACGATTCTTTCGCCCAGATTAGTCACGCAATCTTCCACCTTCTTCACCACTATGACATGCCAAGTATTGGTTGACAATCCGTTTCGCGCCCGGCGGGGAGCGCTGACGGTCATCTTAAGAACCCGGTCCAACCCCTTGCAACAGTTCAGCTTGCGATCTCTGCTTGCTAGGGAGCGCACCGAGGCGATAACGTCTCATGGGCAAAGCACTGAGAGGGAGCAGTGACCCACGTGGATGCACATGCCGGCAAGGATGGTCCGACAAGGCAAGTCGCTCAAATCGGGTGGCGCGAATGGGTGGGCCTGCCCCGTCTGGGGGTGGAGCGCATCAAAGCCAAGATCGACACCGGCGCCCGGACCGCGGCCCTTCATGCTGAGGATGTGGAAGCGTTTGAGCGCGACGGCGCGCCTTGGGTCCGCTTCAAGATTGCCGGCGGCGAGGAGGGATCGGACTGGCGCACATGCGAAGCGCCGGTGGCCGACAAGCGCGAGATCAGAAACACCAGCGGTGTGCCTGAGGAGCGCTACATCATCACCACGTCGCTGAGGCTGGGCACCCGGCGGTGGTCCATCGAGGTCTCGCTCGCAAACCGGGCTCAGATGGGCTTTGAGCTCATCTTGGGCCGAACCGCTATCCGCCGGCGCAAACTTGTCGTAAACCCCGGTCGGTCGTTTCTGGCTGGGGAACCAAAAAAACCTTGAGGGAGGGGATATCACATGAAACTTGCCATGCTGGCGCGCAACCCGAGCCTTTATAGCCACAAACGGCTCGTGGAAGCAGCAGAAGAACGCGGCCACACCATCGACATCATCAACACCCTGAGGGTCAATATCTCCATCGCCTCCCACCGGCCGGCGCTCTATTACCAAGATGAGCAGTTGAGCGGATATGATGCGGTGATCCCGCGGATTGGGGCCTCCATCACCTTTTACGGCCTTGCGGTGGTGCGCCAGTTTGAGACCATGGGCGTATGGTCTCTCAACGAATCTGTGGCGATCGGGCGCTCGCGGGACAAGCTGCGCTCCACCCAGCTTCTGGCCGGCATTGGCATCGGCCTGCCGGTGACCGCCTTTGCTCATGATCCCAAGGACACCGAAGAGGTGATCGAACTGGTGGGCGGAGCCCCTGTGGTGATCAAGCTGTTGGAGGGCACCCAAGGCATCGGCGTCGTCCTGGCGGAAACCAACAAGTCGGCCAAGTCAATCATTGAAGCCTTCCGCGGCGCCAATGTGAACATCCTGGTGCAGGAGTTCATCAAAGAGGCCGGCGGCACAGATATCCGCGCCCTGGTGATCGGCGGTAAGGTGGTGGCCGCCATGCAACGCAAGGGGGCTGAGGACGATTTCCGCTCCAACCTCCACAGGGGCGGCAGCGCCAAGCCCATCAAGATCACCGCTGAGGAACGCTCCACGGCTGTGCGCGCGGCCAAGCGTATGGGGCTCAATGTGTGCGGCGTGGACTTCCTGCGCTCCAACCATGGGCCGGTGGTGATGGAGGTGAACTCCTCGCCCGGCATTGAGGGGATCGAAAAGGCCACCGGCATTGATGTGGCCGGCAAGATCATTCGTTTCGTGGAAGACAATGCCAAGGCGGGCAAAACCAAAACCCGGGGCCGCGGCTAACCTGCCATGGCGAGGGCTCCGCGCAATGCCGCATTTGAGATCGGCGGCGAGACGGTTGCACCGGGCGAACGGCGGGTGGTGGACCTTCCGGTCAGCTTGTTGTCGAACCACACGCCCGTAAACCTCTCCGCCCAGGTGGTAAACGGCAAGCGGGCAGGACCAGTGCTCGCGGTCTCAGCTGCCGTGCACGGCGACGAGGTCCTCGGCGTTGAGATCATACGCCGTGTCCTGGCCTCTCCCTGGATGAACCAGATCCGCGGCACGCTGCTGGCCGTGCCGGTGGTGAATGCCTACGGCTTCATCAGCCATTCGCGCTATCTGCCTGACCGGCGGGACTTGAACCGGAGCTTTCCGGGCTCCGATAAGGGATCGCTGGCGGCCCAACTGGCAGACCTCTTCCTCAATGAGGTGGTGCTGCGTGCAGACCTCGCGATCGACCTGCACACGGCGGCCATCCATCGCACGAACTTGCCCCAGATTCGCTACTCAGACCCGTCCGACAAGCTGAAGGACCTCGCCAAGGCGTTCGGCGCGCCTGTGGTCATCGAGGCCGATTTTCGTGATGGCACCATGCGCGCAGCAGCGAGCCAGCACGGCATTGAAGTCTTGCTCTACGAGGCTGGAGAGGCGCTGCGCTTCGATGAGTTTTCCATCCGTATTGGTGTGCGCGGCATCATGTCGGTGATGCGCGAGTTGGGCATGCTGCCCAGACGGGCCGTGGCTCCCGCCCGGCGCGATCCCATCCAATCGCGCTCAAGCTATTGGATGCGCGCCAAAGCCGGCGGCATCTTACGGGCCCACAAGACCACGGGCGACCTGGTGGCCGACGGAGAAGTGGTGGGCTACCTCTCCGATCCGTTTGGCTCCGTGGACGTTGAGGTGACGGTGCCGCACGCAGGGCTTGTCATCGGGCGCACCAATCTGCCCGTGATCAACCAGGGTGATGCTCTTTTTCACATCGCCCGGGTGCGCAGCCTCCCTGTGGCCGAAGGGCGGCTGGAAGAGATCGAAGACGAGATTGAGGGTCACCCGCTGTTTGATGACGATGAGGTTCTGTGAACCCGCCGCATTTGGGTTAAGGCCCGCAGTCTCCGCCCGTCAGGTCTATGGCGCCTGCATCCACCACAACCCGTCCGGCCAGAAACCGCCGCCCGAGCAGCAGCGGGTACGTCATCTCACTGCGGTCGGTGATGGTGAACTCGGTCAATCGTGTCACTCCGGCAAAGCAGGTCAGCAGGCGCACCACCGGACGTCTCTGATCCGGCGCGCCGGCCCGCCGGATTTTCGCCCGCCGCACCACCGGCCGCTCGATGCGCGCTTGCCCGTTCGCGGCGGCAAATCCGATCCAGTCCTGGCCGTTGCGCTGGAACTCCCTGACATCTTGGCCCCCAAGGCTTGAGGTTTTCGCGCCTGTGTCTAGCTTGGCGTTAAGTGTGATGTTGAGGTCAGGGAAGTGCACCGGCTCGCTCCATCCGGCACGGACCGGCTCTGCCTCTGCCGCACCTACAAAGAGTATGAGCGCCAGGAAGGCGGCGGGAAGTGAGCGCATTTGTTCATTTAAGGGGCTAAATGTTAAACTATTTGTGCAATGCAATAATTTTGTTTGCAGTGCAAAATAAGCAGAACAAGGACGACGAGGGGACAGATTCATGCGTTTAGACGAAATAGCGATTGGCGAGGATGCACCCCGTGAAGTGAATTTGATTGTTGAGGTGCCCATTGGCGGCGAGCCCATCAAGTACGAAATGGACAAGGCCTCAGGCACCATGTTTGTCGATCGCTTCTTGTACACCTCGATGCGGTATCCGGGAAACTATGGCTTCATCCCCCACACGTTGGCAGAGGATGGGGACCCGATTGATGCGCTCTTGATCAGCCAACGCAGTTTGGTGCCGGGCTGCGTTATCGCCACACGACCCATTGGGGTGCTCAAGATGGTTGACGAGGCCGGCGGCGATGAAAAGGTGATCGTGGTTCCGGTGAGCAAGATCTCCAAGCGTTATGATCATGTGCATGAGATTTCCGACGTGTCCGATAGCCAGGTCAATCAGATCGAGCATTTCTTCTTGCACTACAAAGACCTTGAGCCGGGCAAGTGGGCGCGCACGGAAGGCTGGGGCGACCAGGCCGAGGCCATGCGCATGATCGAAGAGGGGATCGCCCGCGCCGCGGCAGAGGGGGCGTAGGGCGCTAGGCCGGTTTCAGCCTATCTCCGGATAGGCTTTCCACTGAGGGTAGATCTCCTTCATGCGCGCAACGGCGCTGGTGATGATCTCTTCCAGCACGTCCAAATCCACATTGGCCAGCCGGGTTATGTATAGACATGATACGCTATGCTTGTGCTTGCCCAGGCGCGCCAGCTGATCCTCATAGGCCTTGAACCCGGGCATGATGTAGATGCTCATGGAAGCCTTGCGCGGGGAAAAGCCGGTGAGCGGCCACAAGCCTTCGCGCCCTGAGCCGGTCTTGTAGTAGTACTCCCCATACCCCACGATGCTGGGGCCCCAAAGCACTGGTGTCATGCCGGTGAGGGCATTCATGCGCTCAAGCAACACCAGGCCGTCTTCGCGCCGGCTGGCAGGTTCCACCGCGTCGAGGAAGCTGAGGACGTCTGCGGTGGTGGGTTTGGTTTTGTTGTCCGACATTTTAGGGCAGGGGCTCCGCGTTGCGTCTTGCAAGTTTAGCTGGCCGACCGCTGGTTTTCCATGAGTTCGGCGGTGTGAGAGCGGGGGGTTGTGCGGGAAGGGGAAAGATGTGAGCTATGGATCCCCGCCTGCGCGGGGATGACGGCCAGAAGACCCGCGTCCCTGCGAAAGCAGGGACCCTCTGAGCCAAGGGGGCATTTCCAGCTATGGACCCCCGCTTTCGCAGGGGAGCGGCGGGGGTGGAGGAGCAGTAAATCCCTCGTCCTTGCGCACGCGAGGACCTTCTTTGCGAAGGGACAGGTGGTCGCTCTAGGACCTCGCTTTCACAAGGGCGCGGGAGAGGTGGGTGCTCCACCTCCTCTTCGTCATCCCCCTCAAGGACATGAGCCCGCGGTCACCGACGCTGTGATGCCGGTGACCGCTGGGCGTCTGTTACCCGTCGAGCCAGGCAAACTCCGGC
>JBCDIP010000281.1:0-5001 GCA_038748855.1 Pseudomonadota bacterium | reverse complement strand
GGTGATGGCGGCAAGACCGTTGACCGCTATGACACGGACTACCCGTTGGACAAGATGCTGGGCGCGCTCGACAAGCTCTCCGCACTGACCAAGCGGGTCAAAGGGGAAATCATCGAGAAAGCAGGCGAGCGCTAGCCACTAAGCGCTTGCCCTGGCTCGTGTCTTGCCCGCGTGAAGTCCTTAGTGCGTTGCGCGGGCGCCACGTACTCCAAGAGGGGGTGGCATGCTGACGTTTGACGCAATCACCCATGTGTTTCCGGACGGCACGCGGGCTGTGAACGATGTGTCCTTCACGGTGCCCAAAGGCGAGTTCTGCGTTCTGCTGGGGCCTTCAGGGGCCGGTAAATCCACCTTGCTGAACACGGTAAACGGCCTTGTCATGCCCACGGGCGGCAAGACGGTTCTGGATGGCACGGACGTGGGGGAGAGAACCCTCAAAGCTGTGCGCGGGCGCATCGGCATGATCCACCAGCAGCTGCATCTGGTGCCGCGCTTGAGTGTTCTTCACAATGTGTTGGCTGGTCTCTTGCCCGTCACGCCCACCTGGAAGGCTCTTTTGAAGCTCTTCCCCGAAGAACAGCAACGCCATGCCTGCCGTCTTCTGGAGGAGGTGGAGCTGGAGGAAAAGCAGCTCCACCGCCGCGCCTCCGGTCTGTCCGGCGGCCAGCAGCAGCGGGTGGCCATTGCGCGGGCCTTCATCAACGCGCCTGACTTGGTGCTGGCTGACGAACCGGTTGCCAGCCTTGATCCGACCGTGAGCCGCCATGTGCTGGAGCTGCTGCGCAATGCATCGCGCCAGAGGGGCACGACCGTGCTGTGCAGCCTGCACCAAGTGGAGTTTGCCATTGAATTTGCCGACCGGCTGGTGGCCCTGCGCCAGGGGACGATCGTCTTCGACGATGTGCCCCAGGCCCTGACGGCAGACCGGTTGCACGAGATCTACGGCAGCGACAAAGGCGATCTTCAGGGTGCGCCGGCCGAACCCACGCGCCTCACCGAAGAGGGGATCGTGGAGGCAGAACGCATAACCCGGCTTACTCAGACCGCGGCTGAATAACGGCCAAGGAGACTTTATGATGGCCATCACAGAAATCGAGACCCGCCGTCCCTCTGAAACCTGGGAGCTGCATCGAACCATCACGCCGAAGACGATCGGCATCTTGTTGGTGCTAGCCGTGCTCGCCGCGTTTTCCGCCAAGAACGTGGAGTTGAACAAGGCGGCGTCTGAAACCTGGCAAGCGGTGACCTCGGTGTTTGGTTATGGCGAATCCAAGGTGATCAACGGTGCCGGAAATTTTCTCGGCAAGGCCTTTCCGTTGCAGCTCTCCACCATTCAGGAAACCAACCGGATTGAGAATTTCGATCCCAACAATCTGCCCTGGTTTTCCTATGTGGAAGTGCGCGTTGAGCGCGAATATAGCGTCATTCAGGAGAAGTTCACCGAAACCGAGGCGGAGTTTCTGGTGAAGCCCATGGGTTATCTCGTCAAGGTGCTCATCAAAATGTGGGAGACCATCGAGATGGCCATCTGGGGCACGATCTTCTCGGTGCTCCTGGCCATTCCGCTGGCCATCTGCGGGGCCCGCAACTATACGCCTCATGTGGTGGTCTATGAGGCCAGCCGGGCCATCTGCAGCTTCAACCGGGCTATGCCGGAACTGATCTTGGCCCTGATTTTTGTGTTGATGTATGGCTTTGGACCGATCTCCGGCATCTTTGCGCTGGCGCTTCACACCAGCGGGTTCCTGGGCAAGTTCTTTGCAGATGAGATCGAGAACGCAGACCCTGGCCCGCAACGGGCGCTGAAGGCCACTGGAGCCAACCGCATCAAAGCGCTGCGCTATGCGGTGATCCCGCAGGTGATGCCGCAATATTACGCTTACATTCAGTACATTCTGGAGCGCAACATCCGCACGGCCACCGTGTTGGGGATCGTGGGCGCCGGCGGCATCGGCACCGAGCTCAAAGGCCGCTGGGATTTGTTCGACTATGACCATGTGGCGACGATCCTGCTGGTCATCTTCATCACCGTTGTGCTTCTGGAGATCATCACCCAGCGATTGCGCACCCGGGCAATCTGAACCGGTCTGGCCTTGGGGCCGGTTTCAACGCATGATCCAACCAGCGTAAGACCTGCTGGAGAACACCCATGGCGAACATCATCACCTTGTCTGAGGCCGAGAAGGCTTCGAAGTTTTGGCCAGGCATGAAGGTCTGGCACTGCGTTTTGGCGGCCGGTGACAGCCAAGAGCTGATCTGGGCCAAGTTTGAGCCGGATGGAAACTATCCTATGCACTCTCACCCCTATGAGCAAACCAGCGTGGTGATCCAGGGCCGCTTGCGGCTGACAGTGGGTGATGAGGTGCGCGAGGTGGGGCCTGGCGATATGTGGTTTGCACCGGCGGGCGTGCCCCATGGCGGGGAGATTTTGGGCGACGAGCCGCTGATCTTCATCGATGTCTATTCCCCGCCGAGTGGTGGCGGCGATGAACAGATTACCTTCTACTGACGTTTGGGCATTCGGCTTGATAGTTCATTTCACTCCAGAAAAATGTTTGCACCTGAACTTGCCCTCCGGTTACCAATTCATGGAACTGTTTAATCCGTGTGCTGTGTTATCTCGCGGGGGTGTGGGAAGCTTGAGAAAGGAAAGCAAAATGCTCAAGATGTTGCCGTGCATTGAACTCCGTTACTCCTCGCTTTGGGTTGCGGCGGTGTTCGCGGTTTTGCTGGTGTCTCTTGGCGAGCCGGCGCTGGCTCACTCGGGTGAAGGGCACTCTGGCGGCTTTATCAGCGGCTTCTTGCATCCGATCTTTGGGTGGGACCATGTGGTTGCCATGGTGGCTGTCGGCCTCTGGGGCGCCGTTTTGGGGAGCCCTGCCATCTGGATCCTGCCCATCGTCTTCCCGCTCGTGATGGCGTTTGGAGCGGCCTTGGGGATCTTAGGCGTTCCCATACCTTTTATCGAGGTGGGCATTGCGCTTTCCGGTCTCGTGCTCGGTTTGCTTGTGGCGTTTCTGATCAAAGCGCCTATGGCGGCGGCCGCCGTTCTTGTGGGCGCGTTTGCCATCTTCCACGGCCATGCGCACGGAACCGAACTGCCCCAAGCGGTCAGCGCCTATACATATGGCGTCGGCTTCGTCATCGCCACCGGGCTGCTGCATGCTGCCGGAATCCTCTTGGGGACGCTTATGGGGTCTCAGGTCGGGCGCTACGTGGTCCGCGGGAGCGGGGCCCTGATCGCGCTTGTGGGCGCGGCTTTTCTGATGGGTTTCGCCTGATCGCAGGCGGTAACAGCGCATGAGCAGCAGGTGGTCTTGCGCCCTTGTCGGCAGCATCCTTATTCTCTTGCTGTGTGCCGCGCCTGCGAGCGCGCATTCGTTCAAAACCGATGGCGGCCTCTACGAGCTCTTCTTGGAGGGGAACAAGGCGGCCTTCCTGGATTTGCGAATTGTAATCGGCGTGTTGGCCGCGGGCTTGCTGATCGTCCTGTGGGATGTGGAAGGCCTGGTCAAGGTTTGGCTCTTCTTTCTGCTCGGAAATGGTGCGGGCGTGCTGATTTCTGCGGCAGGGGTTCCGGACCCCTCCTTCGTTCTTTATGGGCTGACGCTTGTGTGCGCCTTGGGAGCTGCCGCCGCGGTGTCGCTGCCGGCCATCTGGATGAGGGGGCTCGCGTTCATCATGGGCGCCGTGCCGGTGGTCGCCATCCTGTTTGACCATACCCTTGGTGATGTGCCCATCGGGTTCATCCTTGGCCTGGCGTTCGGGTTAAACCTTGTGCTGGCCACGGCGTCCGGTCTGGTGGCCCTCACGTTTCAGCATATACCTTATGACTGGGTCCGCATCGCGTGGCGCGCCATAGGGGCCTGGCTTGTTGCCATCACCATCATGATCCTTGCGGTTGAGCTTGCCATTCCCAAAGCCGGTTGAAACGGCCCGCGCGTGGCTTACAGGCTGTCCAGCCGGGCACGCTCCAAAGTGGCGTTGATATGGCTTTCGCCTTCGACCCTCTGGCCGCGATGGGCTTCAACGGCGTCCTCAGGACGCTCTGAGAGGAGCAGTGCGATCAGCTCTTCATGAGTTGCAGTTGATCTGACCCGGCGGTCGTGGGGCAACAGCCTTGAGGCCACAAAGTGACCCCGGCGGATCTTGTCTCTGAAGCGAATGCCGGTCTCCACCAGATGCCGGTTGCCGGACAGCACCATCAGCCCCTGGTGGAAGGCTTCATCGGCTTCCTGCCACTCGTCCGGATCGCCGCTCTTAAGCGCTGCATTCATGGCGCGTGTGGCTTCGGTCAAGGGTGCGAGCATCTCCTCCGTCGGGCGCCGTGCGGCCAGCAGCTCCACCGCAGCCACCTCAAGTGCCGTGAGCAAGACCAGCACCTCGCGAATATCTGTGCGGGTTATGGGCACCACGCGAACGCCGCGCCTTGGCAGCATCTCCACAAGGCCTTCAGCTTCCAGCAACAACAGAGCTTCGCGAACGGGCGTGCGGCTCATGCCGAGGCGTTCTGCCTCCAGCCCGTCGTCGATCATGGCGCCGGGACCAAACCCATCGGTCAAGATACGTTTGCGCAAATCCTCATAGGCGACCTCTTTGCGGGAGCGCCCATCTCGCTTGTCCGTCAGGACCTCGTCTACAGCTGCGGTTGCACTTGCCATCGTCACGCCCCGCTTTGTCTCTGCCGCGCGAGCAGCTTCTGCGCTCTCAGAACAATCGGCAAATCAATCATCCGCCCGTCCAGAGAAACCGCGCCGCGTCCGGATTTCTCTCCCTCTTCAGCGGCGGCGACCACCCGCTCAGCCCAGGTCAGTTCCTCTTCGGTGGGAGAGAATACCTTGTTGAGCACCGTAACCTGATTTGGGTGCACCGCAAAGCCGCCCACGGAGCCAAGCGCCCGGCCGCGGCGTGCGGCCGCTTCGAAGGCCTCCAAGTCGCTTAGGTTCGCGAGAGTTTCAGGCACCACCATGGGCAGTTTGCCGGCAGCTCGCGCCGCATGGG
>JBCDIP010000280.1:0-5006 GCA_038748855.1 Pseudomonadota bacterium | reverse complement strand
GTGTTCTTATGCTTGGCCGCCATGTCGCACTGCGGTTCAAGCAAACTTGCCTATGACCTTACCGAAGAGAGATTTAAGGGCCGGAAACACAGCCCCTAGAAACTTTGAGGCCGCGTTTAGGGAGCGTTAACCGCCCTGATGACCTCTAAACAAACTCGAAGTGATCGCTTGTCAGCCCGCTTGCCAGCGTGTTCTCAAACAGCACGGACTGCCCGTCGCCAAGGTCCAGCAACGCATCTGCACCAACCTGCGATAGCGCCCCTTGAACATCGGCAAACTCACCAAAACCGGCCACCTGGTCCAGACGCACCAGGTCATCGCCCGCGCCGAAGTCAGTGATCACATCTTGCCCATCTCCATCGCGGAAAACGAAGGTATCGGCGCCTGCAAGGCCGGAGAGCACATCATTGCCGGTTCCGCCAACCACTACGTCATCACCGGCCGAACCGATGGCCACGTCATTCCCGCCATGCATATTGATCTCGGTGATGCCGGAGAGCTGCATGTTTGAGAAATCAAAGGTCTGCGCCGTCCAGTTGCCGCGGATGGAAACGCCTGTGAAACCGTTTGCGGAGATCTCCTCCACCTGATTGGCAAAGCTGCCAAACAGGCCGATCTCAACGCCGTTTGCGGTGGCCAGGATTTGGTCAAAGCCGGCCCCGCCGTTGAACGTGTCAAAGCCATGGTTCAGGCCAACCAGGAAGTCATCATCGCCGCCGTTTCCAAAGAGCGTATCATCACCCATATTGCCGATGATCACATCATCGCCCGCAGATCCGAGCACCGTATCGTTGCCCAGAGCGGCATCGATGGCGGCAATGTCGGTCAGGATCACATTGGAGAAATCGAGCGTTTGCCACTGCCAGGTGCCCAGAATGCTCACATTGGCAAATCCTGCGCAGCTGAACTCTTCCACGGTCCCGGCAAAGTCACCGATGAGCCCGATCTGAACATTCTCGGCCATGGCCACAACCTTGTCGTAGCCCGCATCGCCGAAGAACCGGTCAAACCCATGACCCAGATCCACCAGGAAATCGTCATCGCCGCCCCCGCCGTTCAGGGTGTCGTCGCCCAGATTGCCTAAGATCAAGTCGCGGAGATCTGATCCCGTGGCAACGTCGTTGCCATAGTGGCAGTCCACATAGCAGGGCAGATCTGAGTCGCTGAGGTCGATCACTTCGGCCCACCAGTTGCCGATAAAGTCGGAAAAGCCCAGCTCGAATTCCAAGGCCACTTTGGCGTTGGCCGCTGCCGTGCCGTCGGTGACGGTGTATTGGAACGAGGCCGCGCCCACATACCCAGCGTCGGGCGTGAAGGTGATGGTGCCGTTGGCATCCAAGGTGACCGTGCCATTGGTGGCGCCGAACACCGAATGCACCGTCAGGTTATCCTGATCCGCATCGCTGTCATTGGCCAGAAGGTCAACGGCCTGAAGCACAATGGCGGTATCCTGAAACTGAGTGCCGCCATCATCATCAAGCGCCACTGGCGGTGTGTTGGTGGCGATGGAGTAGATGTTCCAATAGTAGATGTTGGTACCATCATCCAAGCGCACCTGCTCGATTTCAGAGCCGCTGCTGCCCAGCATGTCCACCAGGGTAATGCTGTCGCCGCTGTTCTCGCCGCCAAAAGTGATGACGATTGTGGTGCTGCCAGGCGCTGCCCGCTGCACGAACACCTCATCGGCGTCATAGCCGTGAATGTTCAGCCGGTCCCAGTCCCAATAGTAACTGCCATTGTCGTCGATCGTGTCGGCGCCGTCACCCTTGGTGTAATCGTAGGTGTCCCAGCCAAAACCTCCGATCAATGCGTCGTTGCCTTCGCCGCCCTCCAAGTAATCGGATCCGCTGCCGCCCTCCAGCACATCATTACCGGCCCAGCCGAACAGGCTGTCATTGCCGCCAAGGCCATAGATGAGGTCATTGTTTAGTGTTCCGTTCAAGGTGTTTGAACGGTTGTTCCCGTTGATTCTGGCCATAGACCTTCCCCAGTTCGCGTTGCCAGTCCCCACCGTTTTCGCACTTGGCGGGGTCTTATTGATTTGGCTGAAGCGTACCCTGGACAGATTGAAATGCTGCAAACTGAACCACTAAAAGGTGGCAATTGGGGTTTACCGGCTGGTAAGAGTTCCACCGCGGAACCTGCCAGAATCGCAGAAATCTGCGCTATTCAGAAAAAGATCAAAATTTTTGGGTCACCGCCCAAGGAATGACCGATCTGATGCGTCTTACTTTCAGATATGCGCATGGCAACGAGCGATAATGCCCTGGCCGAACGGGCCGCAGGCGGCGATAGAGACGCCTTCCGGGTGCTGCTGGAGCGGCACTATGACCGGATGTACCGGCTCGCCTATCGCTATTGCGGCCGTTCTGCGGATGCGGAAGACATCACCCAAGACATCTGCCTGGCGCTGCCGGCCAAACTGCGCTCGTTCCAAGGTTCTGCCCGCTTCACCACCTGGCTCTACCGGGTGGTGCTGAACGCGGCCAAGGACCATGCGAGACGCGGCCAGAGCGCGGCCAAGGCCCACGAGACCTATGCGGAGGTCAGCGCCCTGGAGCGCGAAGGAGAGGCTGAGACAGCCGCTCAGATGGCCTGGGTCTATGAGGCGCTGGGCGCCATGAACGAAGATTTGCGGTCAACGGCCCTTTTGGTGCTGGCCGAGGGGCTCAGCCATGCCGAAGCTGCTGAGGTCTTGGAGATTAAAGAATCAACGGTCTCCTGGCGCATGCATGAGATCAGAAACAGTCTGAAAAGCCTGGTGGAAGCAGGATAGATGAGCAACGAACTGGACAAACTCGCACAAGCATTCCGGAACGAGGGGCCCATTCTGCCCCGCGAGGAGGCTCGCACCGCGGCCATTTCTGCGGCCATGGACCGGTTTGATGAAGAAAATGCATCTCGCGCCCAAGGAAATGCGGCCGGCGCGCGTCTGAGAGCGAAAGGCAACAAATTGCTGGACGCACTTAGACGGAGACAATCCATGACTGTAACAACCGAAAGACTTGGCTACTTCCTCACCGGCAGCGCGAGCCTCGCTGCCCTCGCCCTCGTGGTGGTGAACACCGGCATGATCCCGGACCTGCCGGATGGGGATGCGCTCACCGGACAACAGCTTGCAACCGTGCAGGAAGAAGCGCGCCAAGAGCCGCCGGCCTCAGCGGTGCTCGACACTGTTACCGCTCCCAAGGCCGAGTTAGATCAAGCTGCGCCTGCACCGGCTCAGCAGAGTGTGGCGCAAGTTTCAGAACGCGAGACGGTAAAGAAGGTGGGGCGGCTGAAAGCGCAAGCTCCGGCGTCCGGCACCCGAAACCGGGCGATCTCCCAGTTCAGCCAAGGCGGTGGCATCGCCACTTTGCAGCGCCGCGCCGTGGACGCGCTGCCGGCGCCACAATATGAGGATCAAGGCCGCGACAAGTTCTCCACGACGGAAGACAATCCGGTGAAGGTCACGGCGGAAGATCCCGTCTCCACCTTCTCAGTGGATGTGGATACCGCCTCCTACGCCTTCCTGCGGGCCTCATTGAACCGCTCGGTTCTGCCTCAGAAGAACGCGGTGCGCGTGGAAGAGATGATCAACTATTTCGACTACGCCTATGAGGCCCCGGCAACCCGCGCCCAGCCGTTCAAGGCCAATGTGGCTGTGCTGCCGACGCCCTGGAACACGGGCACCAAGCTTCTGCGCATCGGGATCAAGGGCTATGAGCTGCCCAAGACCGAACGCCCGCGCACCAATCTGGTGTTCTTGCTGGACACATCAGGTTCCATGCGCGCGCCCAACAAGCTGCCTCTGCTGCGCAACTCATTTAAGCTGCTGCTGAGCTCCCTACAGGCCGATGACACGGTTTCCATCGTCACCTATGCGGGCAGCGCCGGCACGGTGCTGGAGCCCACGAGGGTGAGCGAAAGGGGAAAGATCCTAAGCGCGCTGGACCGGCTGAATGCGGGCGGGTCCACCGCAGGTGCAGAAGGCATCCGCCAGGCCTATGCGCTGGCTGAGCAGAACGCTGTGAAGGACGGTGTGAACCGGGTGATCCTCGCCACGGATGGGGATTTCAACGTGGGCATCACCAACCCCGAAGAGCTGAAAAGCTTCGTAGAGCGCAAGCGCAAAAGCGGGGTGAGCCTCTCGGTTTTGGGCTTCGGCATGGGCAACTACAACGATGCCCTGATGCAAACCCTGGCCCAGAACGGCAATGGGAATGCGGCCTATATCGACAGCCTTAACGAAGCGCGCAAGGTGCTGGTGAAGGAAGCCGGGTCCACCCTCTTCACGATTGCAAAAGATGTGAAACTGCAGGTGGAATTCAACCCGGCCAAGGTTTCAGAGTACCGGCTGATCGGCTATGAGACCCGCATCTTGAAGCGTGAAGATTTCAACAATGACAAGGTGGACGCCGGCGATATCGGGGCGGGCCACACGGTCACCGCGCTTTACGAGATTACACCGGCCGGGGCCAATACCCGCCTTGTGGACAGCCTGCGCTATCAGCAAAAGGCGGCTGAGCCGGCCGCATCGGCATCAAGCGCGGATGAATATGCCTTCGTGAAGATCCGCTACAAACAGCCTCAGGGCAGCAAGAGCACGTTGATCACCACGCCGGTGACATCGGCAGATGAGGCGAGCGACAGCGCCTCAGCCCCTCAGGATGCGCGCTTCGCGGCGGCTGTGGCCGCATTTGGCCAGATCCTCAAAGGCGGGCGGTATACGGGCAGCTTCAGCTATGACGACGTCATTACGCTGGCGCTCGGGGCCAAGGGCGTTGATGAGTATGGCCACCGGGCCGAGTTCATTAACCTGGTCCGCGCCGCCAAAACCGCCGCAGCCTTGGCCCCGCAGAAGCGGTAGTCTCTGCCACCCACCCGCGCCCCTGCGCACGCGAGGACCTTCTGAGCCAAGGGAAAAGTGTGAGCTATGGGCCCTCGCTTTCGCAAGGGCGCGGGGGTGCAAACAGCAAAAACCCCCGGAGAGCCTCTCCGGGGGTTTTCGAACTCTAGGCCTTATG
>JBCDIP010000279.1:0-5006 GCA_038748855.1 Pseudomonadota bacterium | reverse complement strand
GTGAACGGTTGGCGCGGGGAGACCGACACGGTTGAGAAAATCGCCAACCGGGTGAAGTACGATCTTGAGTATATCGACCGGTGGTCGGTGCTGCTTGATTTGAAGATTCTGCTGAAAACGCCTATTTCATTGCTAATTAACTCTGAAAACGCCTACTAGGTGTCCCTGCCACCCGTGCCGCACATTGGGGCTTCTCTCACGATGACCTCCCAGACCATCCCGGTTGAACCGTTTGACTTTGTGATCTTTGGCGGAACCGGGGATCTTTCCAGCCGAAAGCTGCTGCCCTCGCTCTATCTGCGCGACCGGGCGGGGCAAATTCCAGCCGAAAGCCGGATCATCGGCGTGTCGCGCGAACCGTTGAGCCACCAGCAGTTCCGCGAGAAGGCCGCTGCAGCTTTGAAAGCGCATCTGCCCGCAAAGGCGGTGTGTGCTGAGACGAGCACCAGGTTTCAGGAGCGGCTCTATTACCATCACTTGGACGTGGTAACGCCTGAAGGATGGGCGGAGTTTGCCGAGACGCTCAACGCGGCCCCAAGCCGTATCCGCAGCTTCTATCTGGCCACCGCACCACGCCTGTTCGGCACTATTGCCAAGTCTTTAGGTGATCATGGTCTGGTGTGCGACGGCTGCCGGGTTGTGCTGGAGAAACCTCTTGGCAGCGACCTTAAGACGGCCAATGAGATCAATGATGCGGTCGGGCAGATTTTCTCTGAAGACCAGATCTTCCGTATCGATCACTATCTGGGCAAAGAAACCGTGCAGAACCTCATGGCGCTCAGGTTTGCCAACGCCCTTTTCGAGCCCTTGTGGAACTCAGCTCACATTGACCACGTGCAGATCACCGTGGCGGAGAGCATAGGGGTGGGCTCACGTGGCGGCTACTACGACCACGCCGGTGCGCTGCGCGATATGGTGCAGAACCACTTGATCCAGTTGGTCTGTCTGACGGCCATGGAGCCGCCTTCTGAGTTTGAAGCAGACGCGGTGCGCGATGAGAAGTTGAAGATCTTGCGTGCCCTGCGCCCGATTGATGAAGCCAACGTTGAAGCCGTGACCGTACGCGGGCAGTACAAGTCAGGCGCTGTCGCTGGCGAAGCAGTGCCCGCCTATCTTGAAGAAATCAGCGGCGAGGAGAGCATCACGGAGACGTTCGTGGCGCTGAAGTGCGAGATCGACAATTGGCGCTGGGCGGGTGTGCCGTTCTACTTGAGAACCGGCAAACGGTTGCCGTCGCGGGTGTCTGAGATTGTGATTGCCTTCAAGAATGTGCCGCACTCCATCTTTGGAAAGAGCGCCGGCACAATTGGGGCCAACCGGCTGATCATCCGCCTGCAGCCGGATGAGGGTGTGAAACTCAGCCTCATGATTAAAGAGCCGGGCCCTGGCGGCATGCGGCTGGTGGAAGTGCCTCTGGATATGACTTTCGCCGAGACGTTCGACGTGCGCCAGCCGGACGCCTATGAGCGGCTGATCATGGATGTGGTGCGGGGGAACCTGACGCTCTTCATGCGCCGCGACGAGGTGGAGGCGGCTTGGCGCTGGATCGATCCGATCCGGGCAGGATGGGACACCCAAGGGGTGAAGCCTCATAGCTATGCGGCCGGCACGTGGGGGCCCACTGCATCGATCGCGTTGATTGAGCGCGACGGGCGCACGTGGCATGAGGATGAGATGGCGTGAGCGGGCCCGTCCTCAACACGTTTGCCTCAAGCGATGAACTGGCCGAAGCGCTCGCCACCAAAACAGCAATGCAACTGCGCACCGGTATCTCCGCCAACGGGATCGGCCGGCTTGTGGTGTCGGGTGGGCGCACGCCACTTGGGTTTTTCGGCGCGTTACGCGCCGCTGATCTTAATTGGGAGCGGGTTCGCGTGTTTCTGGCCGATGAGCGTTGGGTTCCCGCACGCTCCGAACGTTCAAATGCGTCCTTTGTCAGAGAGCATTTGCTGCAAGGGCGCGCGCAGTTCGCCGACCTTTACAGCGAGGAGAGTTCACCTCAGGAAGCTGCCGCTGCCCTGGCCCGCCAATTTGCTCAGATGGAGCACCCTTTTGATGCCGTGATCTTAGGGATGGGGAGCGACGGGCACACGGCCTCCCTGTTCCCAGATGCCCCCGAGATCGTTCAGGCGCTGTCGCCCGGTGCGGATGCGGTCATGGTGATGAGCCCGCCCTCGCAGCCTGAGATACGCCTCTCGCTCACACCCAAAGCTCTCATCAACACCGACTTCCTTGCGCTCCACATTGAAGGAGTGGAGAAGCGCGCTGTCTTTGATGTGGCTGTGGGGGAGGGGCCTGATGTGGAAATGCCCGTGCGTGCAATCTTGCGCAATGACATTCAGCCCACGCAGGTTTATTGGTGTCCATAAACCAAAACCAGCCGGCAAGCAGGAGCGTTGAACATGATCACAGTGTGGGGACGGGCTTCATCATCGAACGTCCAGAAGGTCATTTGGACCATGGACGAACTGGGTATTGAGTACGAGCGCATTGACCGGGGCCGTGAGTTTGGCGGCCTGGACACACCTGAATACCTTGCCAACAACCCAAACGGCCGGATCCCCACAGTGCAAGACGGCAACTTGATCATGTGGGAGTCCCAACCGGTCTGCCGTTATCTTGCCAAGACCTATGACGGGGACGCGCTTTATCCGGCAGATCCTGCTGGCGCATATGAGGTGGAAAAGTGGATGGACTGGAACGTGGCCCATTTGGCGCCCTCTATGTTCCCCATGTTCCTGGCCGCGCGGGAAGCAGATGATCTTGCTGTGGCGAAGGATGCAAAGTTCGACAAGCTGGCTGCTGAGGCCCGTCGTTGCCTGGGCATTATGAACGGCATATTGGGGGGCCAGGACTATCTGGCTGGCGACAGCTTCACCCTTGCTGATCTGGTTTGCGCAGTGAGCGTGTCGCGCTGGTTGTTTGTGGGGCACGACTTCGGCGACAACAGTGCGGTTGCCGCCTGGTTTGGCCGGGTCAGCGCGCGCCCGGCAGCGGAACGTCACAACGTGGTGAGTTTCTAGTGGCGCTCTGGTGAGGTAAAACGCTGCTATGAAGTCTCTGTCCCGAAGATCGCTGATAATCGGCTCTGTGGCCTTTGGCACCGTTTCGGGCAAGGCTTCAGGTGCATTGCAGCTGATTATGTTTGATCGGGTGGGGTGCCCCTGGTGTGCCATGTGGGACAAGGAAGTGGGCAACGTCTATCACAAAACGTGGGAGGGCGAGCGTGCGCCTTTGCGCCGGCTCAGCATGCATCCGCCCTATCCGAACGATCTGGCGTTTATCAAAGACATCATCTATTCGCCCACTTTCGTGCTGGTGAAGGACGGGCGAGAGATCGGGCGGATCGTGGGCTATCCGGGAGAAGCCCACTTCTACGTTCAGCTCAGTCAATTGATCGAAAAAGCCGGATCGTAAGCGCTTAGTGTTTCTGCAATCTGCCTTGCAACAGTCGGTAGACAACAGGACCGGTCAGCACCACAAACAAGATGCGGCTGATATGGATCGTCACCACAAAGCCGACATTAAGCCCCAGTCCAAGAGCAACGAGGCTCATTTCTGCGAGCCCTCCTGGAGCAAAGCCGATGATGCCGGCCCATAAGCTGATGGGCGTTGAGGCAGCCAGCACGAGGGCTGTCACCGTGGTGACCACCAGTGCCAGCGCCACATACCCACACGAATGCAGGAGCGCGTTGGTGATCTCACGCATTTCAAGGTCGATAAAGCGCCCGCCGATGGAGGCGCCGAGCACCACCTGCGCGATGATCACCAGTTCGGTGGGAACCGCCGCCGAAGTAACGCCGCCAAGTTGGAGCGCCGCGGTTATGAGCATGGGGATAATCATGATGCCGCCCGGCAGCTTGGTGCGCTCTGCCAGCCACCATCCCGCAAGGGCGATGACCAGCATGATAGCAAGCGTGGGAAGCGCCAGTTCCAGAAGGGACTTGCCGCCGGCTACGGTTTGCGTCAGATCCTGACCCAGCAGACCTTCAATGAGAAAGGGCAACACCAGGACAATCAGCGTGACGCGCATGGTGTGAATGAGACCGAGGCGCCGGATGGAAATGCCCAGATCTTCTGCAAAGGTCACCATGGTGTAGAGCCCGCCGGGTAGGGCCGCAAAGAATGCTTCAGACCGGTCCATCTTGGCCACGACTATGAAGTAGAAGAGGCCCAGTGCTGCCGTAACGATCACATAAAATGGTACCGCCAGCAGGGCGAACCCAAGCGCGCTTAATTCGGCGAGGAGTTCCGGTGTGATCGCCGCCCCCAGCAATACGCCCAGCACGGCGCGCATGGGCATCGTGAGCGGCCGTGGAGAGGCCACAGGCAGCCGTGCCAAGGCAGCAACCAATGTGGCGCCTATAGCCCCCAGCATCCAAGGCAGCGGGATACCGGCAAGCGAGGCCAGCCAGCCGCCCACAGCAGCGATGATCAGTGAGAGGATCATGGCTGGTGTCCTAAACGCTTATGGCTTCAGAGAAAAGCGGCCATCGGCGGCTTGACCTCCAGCTTTGTGGAAATCTGGCGGGCAGGCTTGCGGTGTTTCCCTTATAAATGCCATTCATTTGCCAATCGATCTGGGAGATGGAGCGAATGCGGCGCACGCCACGGCCTCTGGTGGCCGGTAATTGGAAAATGAACGGGCTGAAATCTTCGTTGCGCGAGGCGCGCGCGATCGCCGCCTCTCTCGCCAAGAGCCCCGCCTCATGTGATGTCATGATTTGCCCGCCTGCCACGCTGCTGCGCCCCATGAAGGACGCGGTGAAAGGCAGCAAGCTCAAGCTTGGCGGACAAGACTGTCATGCCTCTTCTCAAGGGGCTCATACCGGCGATGTGTCGGCTGAGATGCTCAAAGATGCAGGCGCAACGGCTGTGATTGTCGGCCACTCTGAACGGCGCGCAGATCATGGTGAAAGCAATATGCAAGTGCGCTCCAAGGCTGCCGCGGCCCATCGCGCCGGGCTCATTGCTATTATCTGTGTGGGCGAGACCTTGGCGGAGCG
>JBCDIP010000278.1:0-5020 GCA_038748855.1 Pseudomonadota bacterium | reverse complement strand
TGGATGTGCCTGAAGGCAAGGCGGCCGACGAAACCAAGATTGGCCAGCTCACCAGGCTCTTTGGAAACCTGACCTTCATTGATGTGCGCAAGAAGGCGAACACCGCCAAGGCAGATGCCCCAGCCATCTCCATTGCAACGGCCGATGGCCTATCGGTTAAGCTCGTCTCGCTTTCTGTGACCGAGGACAAGGGGCATTGGGTTCAGATCGAGGCGGCTGGTGAAACACCAGAAGCCAAGAGGGCGTTGGCTGATCTGGCAAAGAAGCTGGAACTCTATGAGTTCAAAGTCTCCGGCTCCAAGATCGCACCCATCGAGTGGACGTCGGCCGACCTGACCAAGGACGCTCAAAGCTAGGCTGGGCCCGGTGCCGTCAAGTTCGGGCGCGGCTACCTGGATTGGTGCAGTGTCTTGCTCTATGTAAGAGCGTGATACTCAACGGCTAGGTGGCAACGGGTGATGGACAGCGGATTTGTCGAGACGATGTTTCGAGAAGCCACCGTCACCGTTACGGACTATTTCCTGTTCGCGGCCACCGCCTTCCTGGTGTTCTATTTCCTTCTGCGCAATGTGATGGCGCGCCGGAAGATCCAAAAGCGCTTTCCCAAGCTGACGGACTACGGGCGCGATATCTTCTTCTCATTGGTCACAGTGGCCATATTCGGCGCCGTCTCAGGGATCACCTATTACACCCTTTGGGACTACACCATGCTCTACAAGGAGAGCTGGGACCAATTTGGCGTTGCGTACTACCTCTTCACCTTCGTCTGGATGATCTTTCTGCACGATGCGTACTTTTACTGGGTGCACCGCTTGATGCACACCAAGTGGCTCTATGCCCGCGTGCACAAGGTGCACCACCTGTCCACCAATCCATCGCCGTGGACGGCTTACGCATTTCATCCTCTGGAGGCTGTGTTGGAGGCGGGGATCTTGCCATTGATCGCCTTCACCTTGCCGGTGCACGCCTCAGCCATTGCGGCGTTCTTCTTCTTCCAGATCGCCTACAATGTGTATGGCCACTTGGGCTATGAGCTCTATCCGAAGGGGTTTCATAAGACCGCCATCGGGAGGTACATAAACACCTCGGTGGCCCACAACCTTCACCATTCCCGGTTCACGGGCAATTACGGGCTCTACTTCCTCATCTGGGATCGCATGATGGGCACCCTGCGTGAGGATTATGATGAGGTGTTTGAAGCCACGACCGGATCGCGGCCCCTTCCGGCTGGCAGCGCAGGCACTAGGCCTGGGACATAATTCGCCATTCCATGTATTTCAGCCCGCCAATCCCGCCGGCAACGATCGCGGCGAAGGTGATGAACGAGCCAATTGCCAACGTGGAAATGCCGGTGACAGCCTGACCGACCGTGCAGCCCAGCGCCATGACGCCGCCGATGCCCATCAGCGCGGCCCCACCGAGATTGCGCAGGGTGTCCGACACATCGGCAAAGGCGCTTAAGCGAAACCGCTTCATGGATATTGCGGCCAGATAACTGCCCAAGATGGCGCCGAATACGGTGACCACCCCGAAGCCCGGCAAGCCGAAGGCGGTGAAGCGCGTGAGATACTCCAGAGTATCCCCGGCGGGGCGCACATAGGTGAGCGATATGGGGTTCACTGGATTGTCGCCCAACTCGTCGAACGCGAGGCCTGTGAGGGCCCAACCGGCCGCAGCGCAAAGGCCGATGCCAATACCACCGATCACATGCGGCATGGAGGTGCGGAACTGGCTGTCCTTGAAGCAATAGACCAGCATGGCGCCGGCGATCAGCACAGTCATGATCACACCGCCGCTTGCTCCTCCCGTTGCTGCATTCACCACCGCGTCCAGCCCCTGGCTTTCTGAACCAAGTGCGCCCATGTCAATTTGCGCAAACCCGGCCAGAGCGGCGCGGATGGGCCCTAAGAACCCGCCGATTGTGATGTACGAGAAGAGGCCGGCCACGATGAGCACCATGAGCGAGCCAATATCACCGCCGCCAAGCCGCGCCAGATTGCGGCTCACACAGCCGCCGGCAAACACCATGCCGAAGCCGAACAGAAGCCCGCCCAGCACATTTCCGACCCACGTCAGGGTCGGCTGCAGATACATAGACGTACTCAGATCAACCGCGCCGGCATAATGAAGCAGCTGGGCGCCGATCAGAGCCGTTGCGCCGGCCAGAAGCCAGGAGCGCAGCCTCTTCTTGTCACCAAACGAGACCAAGTCGGAAAGGGCGCCCATGGTGCAGAAGTTGGTGCGGAAGACCAGATAGCCGAAGACAAGGCCGATCAGCAATCCACCCCAGGCCACATAGACATCCGGTGCTTCCAGAACCGTTTCCTTTAATGCCTCAATCATCGTCCTACGTCCTGCCGTTCGCACTTGCCTCAATGCGCGGTGCAATCTTGCTCAGGTCATAGCCGGCGGCCGCCGTCTTCTGAAGGATATCCTCCGTGCTCAAGGTGCCCGCGTTGGCCAGCGCCCACAAAACGCTCGCGCGCATCCCCGTGCCGCAATGGGCCAGAACCGGCCCTTCAACCTCACTCATCAGAGCTTGGAAGGCGGTCACATCTTCATCCGTGATCTGTGTGGGCAGAACTGGGAGATGATGGTAAGCGACGGGCTGATCGGAGAGGGCGGCGCGGGCCGCGTCAGCGGTCATGGCGTCTTCCTTCTCCCCATCGGGGCGGACGTTTATGATGGTTTTGAAACCCAGATCCCGGGCGCGGGTCAGGTCCTCAGAAGTGAGCTGACCGGCAACGGAAAGCGTGTCGTCGATTTTCTTGAATTCCATTGGGCGTTCCTCGGGAGTTTTTTTGTTATATTATATTAGAATATTCTAATAAACAAGATGAAATGATGCCCACGCGCATTCAGAGGAACTAGCGCCGCGCCGGTGCCGCGCTTACGGCCTCATCGCTGCAATAGAGGTCATAAAGGGTCTGCATGACCGCGCCGGCTTCGGGGCTGGCCAGGGAATAGAAGATCGACTGGGCCTCGCGTCGGGTGCGCACAAGCCGTTCGCGTCTCAGGATCGCCAGGTGTTGGGAGAGGGCAGATTGGCTGAGGCCGATCACCTTTTCCAGCTGATGCACGGAGAGCTCACCTTGGGCCAGATGGCACAAGATCAAGAGGCGCCATTGGTTAGACATGGTGCGCAACAGCAGGCTGGCGCGCTCGGCGTTTTCGTAGAGCGCGTCCATGTCCATATCGGCTTTCATTGCGTCAGCCGCAGCCATCGAACCCATCTGCGTCCATCTTTGCTTCGTAGCTCGCTGAGACATCGGTCCCCAGAACCAAACCCGGTTTCACGCTGTCCCAGTCTTCCGGGGTAATTATCACCATCCATCCCTTGTCATAAGGGTCTTCATTGATGGCGCCCGGCTCGTCAACAATGGCGGAGTTCACCTCAACCACCTCTCCGCCGGCGGCAGACTTTGCTGGGCCCACCCATTTGCCCGATTCCACGGTGGCGCAGGATTTACCGGCGCGCACCGAGCGGCCCACACGCTTAGGCGTAAAGGCCACGATCTGCCCGGCCATAGCAGCGGCGACAGCCGTCATGCCCAGCTTGACGTTGCCATCGCCCACCTCCTGGAACCAGATGTGGTTCTCCACGTCGTAAAGCAGATCATCGGGGAGGTGGCATCCGCGTACCGTTGGCATGGTCTTCGTCCTGTTCTTTCTCTCAAGTTCCTGTGCGCAAAGGGCGCGAGGCGCAGCAGAATTCGCCCAAGCCCTCAACTTGCATCTTCCCAGATACAAACAAATAGAGGTGCATGGCAATGAGGCGCATCATCTCTAGACGTTTTCCCACGTCCGCATGGTCCGGCTCCAGCGCCAGCAGATTGTAGTGATAAGCAAGCTCCCGGCAGGTTTCCCGGCAGGCGTTGAAGCTGGGTTCGCCCCTTGCACCCTGGCGATGAAGGGCCAACAAGCGAAAGCCCTCACGCTCCTCGACGGTTGGCTCCAGCCCGCGTGCTTGGATCCAATGGCAGAGTGTGTCCTCGCCGGCGGTGAGGTAGGCGGTGGCCGACCCTCCAGCGGCGTTGAGCGCAGCGCCGATCTCATCCAGCGATCTCATGCTATGCCTTTCTCTTTCAGCATGCCGATCGAATCGGAGACATTTTCGTGCATGCCCACCTTTTTGGCACTCAACCCAAGCGCCATGCCGAGGAGCTGTGTGAAGTAGACAATCTTCACGTTAGACTTTCGGCCGAACTTTTTCTCCGCCCGGATCTGATGCATCTCAAGCCCGCTGTGGCAGGTGGGGCATTCGGTGGCAATTACCTCAGCGCCCGCCTTCTCAGCAGCCTGCAGAATGTTGGAGACCAACAAGGTGGAGGTGTCCGAATCAGAAAGCGTGTGAGCGCCGCCGCAACAGGCGGTTTTCAGCGGGAAGTCAACATTCTCAGCGCCGGCTGCGGCCAGCAGATCGTCCATGAAGTGCGGTTCAGATGTGGATTCGCTGCCCTCGCCCTGGTCCTTCTCAGGGAAGATGTGGCGCGGCCGCGTGTACATGCAGCCGTAATAGTTGGCGATCTTGAGGTCCTTCAGGGAGTTCTTGACCCTCTCTTTGAGGCCCTCTTCGCCAATACCATCCTTGATCCAGTCCAGAGCATGAATGGTCTCGATCTGCCCGGCTTCATAGGTCGTGTGGCCGGCCTTCTTGGAGATTCGCTCCACCACTTCCTTGGAGCCGTCATCGTTCTGCAGGTCGTACTCGGCTTTTTTCAGATTGTGATAGCAACCATTGCACGGCGCCATTACCACGTCATGTCCCATCTCGTTGGCGGCAATCGACATGACCCGTGAGGACAGATAGGTCTGCACTTTAGGATCGATGTTCTTCACCTCCATCGCCCCGCAGCAATTCCAGTTCTTCACCTCGTCCAGCTCAAGGCCAAGAGCCTGGCCGAGCGCTTTGGTGGAACGGTTATAGGCATGGCCGGTGCCCTCCAATGCGCAGCCCGGGTAGTAGGCAACTTTTTTGTATTCTTTAGCTTTTGAGCTCATCACGTTCTCCTACTCGGCC
>JBCDIP010000277.1:0-5034 GCA_038748855.1 Pseudomonadota bacterium | reverse complement strand
CCTGCGTGTCGACCGTTCCATCCAGAACGAAGTCGTTGGCCTGCACGGGTGCGACGCCTGTGGTTTTGGTTTGCGAGATTGTCGTTGAAGATTCTGGATCGCGCCTCAGAGAGTCCAGGTTCTCTGTTTGCGCTTCTTCATCTGACGAGGATCGCTGATCCGCCATCTTTAGGTACCTTTAGACCGAGAAGGCTGCGGCCGCGCGAGCGCAGAGAAGCGCCGCAAACTGCCCAGCCCCCTGGTTAAACCGAGAAAGCGCGCCGCACTTACGCGCTTCCATTAACAACTGCATGCGAGGCTGAGCTTAGGCGAAAGATCTTAAGGGGTCGTAACTGGGGCGGGAATATTATGCGTTTACAGACAGTTACAAAATCGTTCGATTTGATTCCACATCCTTAACTTCCCGCTAAGGATTTCAGACGAGGTTAACCATGTGTGGAATTTTGAATCACCTTTTGGCAACGCGACCGTGCGCGCGCGTTTGGGGCCGGGCCAATTTAAATGACCGAGAAAAATTCGGGACAATCTGACGTCAAAGCGCTGCAAGGGGAGCTCGAGACAGCCTTTGAGCACGGCCCAGACGAGGCTCAGTCCACACCTATAGAGCCCGAAACTGACCACACACCACACGATGAAGACCCCGATTTGCAGCAGGATGGCGAGCCCGAAATGGTGGAGCCGCCTCCGGTCAGCCTCTCCATCATTGTTGGATCGGTGCTGATCAATCTCCTGGCCTTGGCAACGCCATTGGTCATTCTCCAGGTCTATGACCGTATCATCCCCAATCAGGCCCTCCACACCTTCACTCTGCTGATTCTTGGCCTGTTGGGTGCGCTTATTCTGGAGGCCATCATGCGCACGGCCCGTTCCTGGCTCACCGGCTGGGCCGCGGCCAAATATGAGGTGCGTGCAGCTGAGGCGCACATGCGCAAGATCCTGGATGCTCCCAGTTCCATTGTGCAATCGGAACGCTCCAGCATCCATGTGCACCGGCTGAACGCCATCGACACCCTGCGGCAGTTTTACGGGGGGCAATCGCGGCTGTTGCTCATTGATCTGCCGTTTGTGTTGCTGTTTGCCGGCCTGGTTTACCTGATTGCCGGCCCCTTGCTGTTTGTGCCGCTCATCCTGATTGGCGCGTTCGGCGCTCTCACCATCCGCCACGGCGCCTTGCTCAGGGACCTGCTGATCCAGCGCAGCGGCCACGATATTGAACGTCATGGCTTCGTTTTGGACGCGCTGTCTTCCATGAGTGGCGTCAAGGCGAATGTGAGCGAAGGGCTCTTCCAGCGGACCCATGATAAATTCTGTAAGCGCGGCTCTGAGTTGAACTATGGCACCGTGGTGCTGGCGGCTGAGGCCCACAGCCTGTCTTCGGTGTTCGCCAACGCGGCCATTGTGGTGATGGTCTCGTTTGGGGCGTTTCATGTGCTCTCCGGGCAGCTGTCCATCGGTGCGCTTGCCGCCGTCACGCTCCTCACCGGGCGTTCCATGCAGCCGCTTGTGCGCGCTTTGGGCCTCTGGTCCCAGATCCAAAACCTGCAGATTGCCCGCGGGCTTCAGTCCGACCTGATGGAAATGCGCGACGATGAGGCTGAAATCGGCATTGGCACCGCAGCGCCCTTTAGCGGCGAGGTGGTGGTGCGCGGTGTTTCCCACCGACCCGAAAGTGAAAGCGGCCATCAGCTCGACCTGATCAACCTCACCGCCAAGGCCAACAAGCTCACGGTCATCAAACCTGTGGACGGCGGCGGCGTGCGCGAGCTTGCGGCCCTCTTGTGCGGGGAAATTCAGCCGGTTGAGGGTCAAATTGAGTTTGACGGCCAGGTGGCCGCTGAAATCGGCGCCATGGCCATCCGCAAGCAGGTGGCTTGCGTCTCAGACCAGCCCACCTTGTTCGACGGCACCTTGCTGCAGAACATCACCATGTTCCGCCGCGGCAGGGCGCTGGACGATGCGCTGGAAGCGGCCCAAATGATCGGCCTGGAAGACCAGGTGAACCTCATGCCGGAAGGTTATGGCACCCGCATGATCAAGGGCTCGTCCTCGTTTCTGCCCTCCGGCCTGCTGCAACAGCTGATGTTGGCCCGCGCACTGGCCCGTCGGCCCAAGCTGTTGGTCCTGATCAACCCGTTGCAGCGCCTGGACCGGGTGGCCGAGCAAACGGTTCTGGAGGCCTTCCGCACCGTTTTGAGCGACACCACCATCGTCGCCTTCACTCACCATCCCGGCATGGTTCAGATGGCAGACCATGTTTACGAGCTGACAGGTGGCAAGCTGAGGGCCGGGCGGGCCAAGCCAGTGCGCTCAGGCGCGCCGCGCATCAAGCTGGGCAGTGGCCAGAGGAAGGTTGTAAATGACTGACGTCTTGCCAGAACGCGAACCGGTGGACGCCGCCCAGAACGACATTCTGGGTCAGCTCGCGCGCCTGCAGAATGCCTTCAAGGCCCCCGACGAGGGTCCGGACAAAGAGCGCCGCCGGGCCACCAGAACCCGGGCCACCAACAAGGAACAGCAGCGTCATCTGGCCTGTTTCCACGAGCTTATGCGAGCGTTGCAATGGCCCGGTAACCAGCTGCAGGTGGCTGAAAACCTGCCCTCCGGCGCTGATTTAGGCGGCATTACCGACTATTGCGGAGCGCTCAGCAAGCTTGGCTATGAGATCAGCTCGCACCTGACCGTTCTGGAAGATCTGGAGGATGACGACTTTCCCGCCCTGACCAAGTATCAGGGCGCCATCTACACCCTCCTGGAGCACACCGAAGACGGCGTCTTGGCCTTCAGCAGCCAGACCGGCGAGATGGTCACCTTGGCCTCCACCATCAAGCGCCAGGTGTTCATTCCCTATCACATCGACCCTGCCGAAGAGGTGCGCGATGTGGTGCATGACAACTGGATCAGCGTGCTGGTCGCGCGCTTCCGCTCGCTGATCATCAAGCTCTACGGCATCACGTTGTTCACCAACCTCACGGCCCTCGCGGTGCCGCTCTTTGTGATGACGGTATACGACAAAGCCATCGGCACGCGGTCCACCGAAACCCTGAGCTACCTGATTGTGGCCATTGTGATCATTCTGATCACCGAGCTCGGCCTGCGCAGCATTCGAGGGCGGGCGCTCGCCTATCTCGGCACCCGGTTTGAGACGCTCACCTCGTCTAAGGCCTTTGAACAATTACTTTATTTGCCCTTGCCGGCGGTTGAGGATGCGCCCATCAGCGCCCAGATGACCCGGCTGAGGCAGTTTGAAAACGTGCGCGATTTCTTCTCAGGATCCATGGCCCACGCCTTCCTGGACATGCCGTTCATCCTGGTCTTCCTGGTCACCATTGCGCTCATCGGCGGGCCCCTTGTGTGGGTCCCCATTGGCCTGATGGCGATCTTTGCGCTCATGGCGATCACGATCGTGCCCATGCACAAGCGCCGGCTGGGCCTCACCGGGCAATCGCGCCAGGCCATCCACAGCTTCCACCTGGAGACGGTCACCAAGCACCGGGCGGTGAAGGAAAATGATGCTCAGGACATCTGGCTCGGCCGCTATACGGACCTGATCAAGCTTTCCGCCGTGCGCCACTTCAAGTCTGAGCAGCTCAACCTGTTCGTCATGACGCTCACCCAGCTCCTGATCGCCTGTGGCGGCACACTGACGCTTTATCTGGGCGCAGCCATGGTGATCGCCGGCGACCTCACGATCGGTGCGCTGATCGCCACCATGGCGCTTGTCTGGCGGGTGATGGCGCCTATTCAGGCCAGCTTCCTCAGCCTCAGCCGCGTCAGCCAGGTGATCCACGCCTTCCGCCAGATCAACCACCTGATGGCCGCCGCCTTGGAGCGCGAGCCGAGCACCGTGCCGATCCTGGCGCGCAAATATGAGGGCCAGGTTACCCTCAAACGCATCAGCTTCCGCCATGCCAAATCCGCCGATCCGGCCCTGGCGGGTGTGAACATGCGCATCGAGCCCGGCCAAATTGTTGCGGTCACCGGCCCCAGCGGATCGGGCAAATCGGTGCTGTTGAAGCTGCTCTGCGGGCTTTATCAGAGCGGGTCGGGGTCTGTGCTGATCGACGGGGTGGATCTGCGCCACGCTGACCCGGCAGAATATCGACGCATGGTGGGCTATGTGGGCGAAACCTTTGATTTCTTCCCCGGCACCATTGAGGAAAATCTGGTGATGGCCAACCCCACGGCCACGGAATACCAGCTGCGCGAAGCCTGGCGCGACGCCGGCCTCGACACTTGCGCCTCGACCTTCCCAGATGGTCTGGACACCTATTTCACCAAAACCGAGTTTGAGGAGCTGGATGCCGGGATCTGCCAGCGCCTGTTACTGGCCAGGGTCTATGTGAAAGATCCGGTGCTCTATCTGCTCGATAAGCCTGAAGCCGGCATGGACCCGGCCGGCAGCCAGGCGTTCAAGCGCAAAATGGCAAGCTTAAAGGGCAGCGCCACGGTCATTCACGTAACCCACGATCTCGCCCGCATGGCCTTTGCCGACCGCATCGTCTACCTGCAGGATGGACAGGCGGCGTTGGATGGCCCGCCGGAAGAAGTTCTGCCGATGATCCAGAAGGCGGCGTAGCGTTTCTCCGGCGCCCTTGCGAACGCGAGGGCCCATAGCTCGATCTTTCCCTTGTCCAAGAAGGTCCTCGCTTTCGCAAGGACGCAGCGGGGAGGGGTGCGCAAAAATTTCTGTTTTCATTAACCATACTTCAAACCCTCGCCGCTACGCTGCCACGCGTTCGTAATGCGTAAGTAAAGGGGCACTGGTTCCCGCCAGTCCTGAGAAGTCTATGGCAACTAACAAACGCAAGCCCATTACCAAGGCGGTCTACGGCCCCGATGACGGTAAAGGGCTCAATCTTCCGTTGGCGATGGAAGATGGCCACGCGCCGGGCATGGCGCGGGCGACAATCTTTTTGGGGTGCGCGTTTCTGCTGGCATTTGTGATGTGGGGATCAGCCACGGAATTCCGCGAACTCACCATGGCCCCGGGTGAAGTGAAGCCCGTGGGGTCTGTGCATACGGTACAGCATCTGG
>JBCDIP010000276.1:0-5043 GCA_038748855.1 Pseudomonadota bacterium | reverse complement strand
GGCCGAGATCGCGCCGGCCCTTTTGGTGGTGTTGGTGGTGAGCTTTGCAGCGGGCTGGTTCTGCGCACGCAGCATGCATTCTAACCGGCGTGGGAAGAGGGGGTGAGCCCAGTGTTCGCGTTGGCCATAGAAACGATTGCTTTGGTGTTCATCACTGCATTGGTCGGTCTGGTGGCAGGCTTTTGTGCGGGGGCATTGGCGGGCCTGTTGACCGGTGGGCGGGATGCAGCCGACGATATAATGAGCGAGGGGCTCGACGCGCCAGCCGTTGAGATGGCCAAGGAGGCTCAGCCCGTGCGCCGTATCCCTGATCCAGCGCCGCCTTCTGACCTGCGCCGGCGGCGGCTCTTGGCCGATCAGCCCAAGCCGGATGTCAGCTCTTGATCTGGTACCCGGTGCGGAAGATCCACCAGACAAGCGCCATGCATAGGGCTAGGAACCCGGCGATCATCACCAGGCTCCAGCCGACCGCTACGTCGGAGATTTCAAAGAAGCTCCAGCGGAAGCCGCTGACCAGATAAACCACAGGGTTGAAGAGAGATACCTTCTGCCAGAACGGCGGCAGCATATCGATGGAGTAGAAGCTCCCGCCCAGAAAGGCCAACGGCGTGATGACCAAGAGGGGGATGACCTGTAGCTTCTCAAACCCGTCCGCCCAGATCCCTATAATAAAGCCTAAGAGACTGAACGTAATGCTGGTAAGCACAAGGAATGCCATCATCCAGAATGGGTGGGCGATCTGAATGTCCACGATGAGGTTGGCGGTGAACAGTATAATGAGGCCGAGGACAATTGACTTGGTTGCGGCTGCGCCCACATACCCCAGTACAATTTCAAAGGCGGAGACCGGGGCCGACAGCAGCTCGAATATGGTGCCGACGAACCGCGGGAAGTAAATGCCAAAGGAGGCGTTCGAGACGCTCTGGGTGAGAAGCGAGAGCATGATAAGCCCCGGGACGATAAACGTGCCGTAGCTAACCCCTTCCACCTCGGCAATGCGCGAGCCTATGGCGGAGCCAAACACCACGAAATAAAGGCAGGTGGAAATAACCGGTGAAACCACGCTTTGGAAGAGTGAGCGGCCGGTACGCGCCATCTCAAACTTATAAATGGCCAGAACACCCCGGTAGTTCATCGTTCTTGCCTCACCAGATTAACGAAAATCTCCTCAAGTGAACTCTGGGTGGTTCTCAAATCGCGGAATGTGATGCCCGCGGCCCCCAGATCTTTCAGCAAAGTGGTGATGCCGGTGCGCTCCGCCTTGGTGTCATAGGTGTAGATCAACTCGTGGCCATCTCCCGCCAGCTCCAGGTCGTAGTCGGCAAGCGCTTTGGGGATGGCTGCCAGTGGCTTGTGCAGATCCAGCATCAGCTGCTTGTTGCCGAGCTTGCGCATAAGCTCGTCTTTTTCCTCAACCAGAATCAGGTCGCCATTGGTGATGACACCCACCCGGTCGGCAATCTCTTCGGCTTCCTCAATATAATGGGTGGTCAAGATGATTGTGGTGCCGTTATCGCGCAGCTCGCGGATCAGTTGCCACATGTCCTGACGCAGCTCCACATCCACGCCCGCGCTCGGCTCGTCCAGGAACAACACCTCCGGCTCATGGGACAGCGCCTTGGCGATCAGCAAGCGGCGCTTCATGCCACCCGACAAGGTCATGATCTTCGAATCGCGCTTGTCCCACAGTGAGAGAGATTTGAGGGTTTTTTCAATATGCTCCGGATTAGACGGTTTGCCGAACAGTCCGCGCGAGAACCGCACGGTGGTAATCACCTTCTCGAACGTGTCTGTTGTCAGTTCCTGGGGCACCAACCCGATCATCGAACGAGTCTGCCTGTAACCATTCACAATATCGTGGCCGCCCACCGTAACGCTGCCCGATGAGGCGTTGACGATGCCGCATATAATCGAGATCAGGGTCGTTTTGCCTGCGCCATTGGGCCCCAACAGGGCAAAGATCTCTCCCTTATTAATCTCCAGATCCACGCTCTTGAGTGCCTGGAAACCGTCTGAATAGACCTTGGAGAGCGCCGAGACAGAAATGATGGGCTGCATGTGAACCTGTAAGTGCCGCTAACATGGCTTAGGCGAGGGGTATAAGCGTCTCTTTCCCAAAGGCGCAAGGCAAAGTTTTCCTGGCCCGCAAAAGCAAGCGGCGGTGTGCTAAATTTCCATCACTTTGGGCAGGCCCCGCGTAGGCGCCAGCCCTTCCTGCATGACAGTGCGGCGCAGCGGGCCAATCGACTGAAGTGCTGCCAGGCCTAAGCTGCGCGCGCCCTGGAAGGGCAAGAACGAGCTGGTCAATGTGCGGTTCAACAGATCGATCGCCACCTGGCGGGGAAACACATCCACGCGCCGGCGTCGGTCGTAAGTCTCCAGCACGCCGCGCCCCCCAATATCTTCGCCGGCTGCATGTGCCGCACCGATCAGTTCTACAGCCAAGGCGGCATCGCGCAGTGAAAGGTTAAGTCCTTGAGCCCCGATAGGGGGAATCACATGAGCGGTTTCGCCCACCAGGAAAACCCGTGACTTGGCAAACTGGCGCGCCACGGAGCCTGCAATGTGGAAGCGCCCACGCTTGGTCATGTCCGTTATATGACCAAGTGCGGATGCAGTCTCACGCGTTAATCGCTTGGCAAACGCCTCGTCGCTGAGACCAGCCAAGTCTTCTGCATCCTCATCAGTTTCAATCCACACCAGGCTCGATCTCTTGCCGGGCAGGGGGACGGTGGTGAGTGGTCCGGCACCGCGATGAAACTCAATCGAGATGTTCTTGTGGGGTTTGCTGTGGGCGAAACTGGTGACGATCGCGGTTTGCGGATACGCCCATCGTGTGACGCTGATGCCGGCCGACTTCCGGCAAATTGAGTTCTGACCGTCAGCGGCAATCACCGCTTTGACCGTGACCGGGTCTGCGGCCTCGCTGCGCACGATTGTTTGATCCGTAGCGCAATCCAACTCACTGACGCCGCCGTCAAATATGGATACCGAGGAAAAATCCTTCAACCTGTCTGTAAGGGCGGATACCAGCGGGGCGACGGGCACATTCCAGCCGAATTCCTGCTGGCCGATCTCATGCGCCTCGAACGTGACAGTTGGAGCGGCAGGGCGCCGGCCGGTGGCATCGCGGATCTGCAGACGGGCGAGGGGGGCGCAGTCTGCTTTCAAATCGTCCGTCCAAACCCCCACATGCTCCAGCAGCTTTATCGCCGGCAGCATGAGGGCCGTTGTGCGCAGATCTTCGGCACGCTCAGGGCCCGGCCAGAATGCGGTCCTTAAGCCCGCCACGCCCGCAAGGCAGGCAGCACTCAGGCCGGCCGGGCCGCCGCCGACAACCGCCAGATCGAAGTGTTGAGTGGTCTTCATCGTCTCCCGTGTATGGGGTCTCCGTCACAGCCGCGCAAGTCGGTCCAATTGGCGCACGCCGCACCACATCATGCCTTCACGGGGATCGTTGCATTTTCCTTCACCACCTCCAGCGCGACATAAGAATGGGTTTGCTGGACCCCCGGCAGTTTGCCGATCTGCTCGCCCAGCACATTGCGGTAGTGGGAGATGTCTGAGGTCCGCACCTTCAGCATGTAGTCGAACTGGCCGGCCAGCATGTAGCAGCTTTGGATTTCCGGGATCCGGTGGACGGCGCGGTTGAACAACTCCAGCGCGTTGTCGCTGGTCTGGGTCAGGGACACATGAACAATGATGACGTGGCCGGCCCCTAGAGCATCCGGGTCGAGCTCGGCCCGATAGCCCTTTATCACTCCTGTGCGCTCCAGCCTTTTCACGCGTTCAGCGGTTGGGGTCTTGGTGAGATGCACCCGGTTTGCCAATTCCACGATGGGCAAGCGGCCATTGTTCTGCAACTCGCTCAGAATGCGCTTGTCAATCGTGTCAGGTTGCTTCTTCATTTGGTCTAATTTCCTAAGAATAGCAATAAACCAGGTGAATAGTCTGGTTATTAACGAATTAAGGAGCCCATGACCAGGAAAAATACCTAAAATAGAGGCTGGAAGGTAACCTTAACGCCTTGATTGCCGGTGTGATGCCTGACACTCTGAACGTTACTGCACTGAGTGCGTCTGAGCCTTCCTTCAGTGTGGGGTTACGAAGGCAATTACGGGAGGAACGACTATGACCGACACATATCTCGTCGGCTTCGACGGCACGGACCAAGCCCGCCGTGCGGTTGATTATGCTGCAGCCCGAGCAAAGCAATCGGGTGCCCATGTGTGTGTGGTGCTTGTGATCGAATGGTCACCCTACAGCTTCCACACTCCAGAAGAACTGGCCGAACGGCATAAGCGGCGCGAGGAAGAACTCGACCGTGCAAAAGCCATGGTTCAGCCAGTGGTTGATGACCTGAAAGGTGCTGGTGTGGACGCCAGCAGCGAGGTGCGTCATGGCAATGCGGGGGACTTGCTCTGTCAACTTGCCGGTGAAAGATCTGCAACGCAGATCATTATTGGCCGTACGGGCGATTCTGGCCTCGCCCAGCGGCTGCTTGGCGGGTTGGTACTGACGCTGGCTCAGGCTGCGCCTGTGCCGGTCACCATCGTGCCGTGAGGTTTGCCGGCAAAAGCGGCGAACCCTGATCAATGTCCAAGAGGGGACTACAACATGTTGAAACGTCTAATGTGGGCCGCTGGCGGCCTGCCTTTCCTATCGTCAGCGGCCTATGCCCAAGGCGAACTCGATAAAGCCATTAGTGATGCGTTGGCGCCGATCATCAATCCGTTTGTGGGCTTGATCTTCTCGCCTCTGCCCGGATCACAGGCGCTTTTTGGAACGGCTTTTCCTTGGATCGTGATGTGGCTGGTAATCGCCGCTTGTGTGTTCACGGTCTACTTCGGCTTCATCCAATTCCGCGGCTTCAAACATTCTATTTCGCTGGTGAGGGGAGATTACCTCGACCCCAAGGACGCTGGTGAGGTCACGCCGTTCCAGGCCTTGTGTACGGCGCTGTCCGGCACGGTGGGCCTTGGTAACATTGCCGGTGTGGGGGTTGCGGTCTACCTGGGTGGACCTGGTGCCACGTTCTGGATG
>JBCDIP010000275.1:0-5065 GCA_038748855.1 Pseudomonadota bacterium | reverse complement strand
GCTGCGCGGTTTTCCCGCCAGGGGCCGCGCAGAGATCGTAGACCTGTGTGCCCGCCACATCTCCGAGCAGCAAGGCGGGCAGAGTGGCGGCCGCATCTTGAACCCACCAGGCGCCCTGCTCGAACCCCTCCAGCTTCTCGATACGTCCGCCATCACTTAGACGCAGGGACACCGGGCCCACCTCTTTGGCGTTCAGCGTGTTCGCCCAGGTGGCGCGATCTTGCGGCACGGTGAGATCCAGCTGTGGTTCGCCCAAATGCGCTTCTGCGATGGCTCGTGCGCCGGGGCCGCCATAGGCCTTGGTCCAGCTTTCATAAAGCCAGCCAGGGGCGCTCAGGCGCGCAGCGTCTTGATCTGCCAGGGCCTCAGAGCCTTCCCGGTCAATTCGGTGCAAAACGGCGTTGACGTATCCGCCAAGCTTTCGTCCGCCCCTTCGGTCGTAAGCGATGGCTTTGACAGCCAGATCGATGGCCGCATGAGCCGGCACGCGCATGAAGAGGATCTGGGCCGCCCCGGCCAGGAGCGCCTCATAGGCCGAGCCCGATTTCTTCCGGTTGAGAGGCTTGTCTGAAAAGGCGGCAATCAGAGCGTCGATCTGGCCCTTCCGCCTCAGCGCCGTGGAGACCAAGCTACGGGCAAAGGCGCGGTCTTTCTGGTTGAGGCTGGTCAACAAGCCGCTCTCAGCCGACCTTGCCAAAGTGGTGTCGAGAGGCCGGCCGTCTCTTAAGACCCGCGATAAGATTTCAATGGCGGCGCGGCGGGAGGAGAGGCCCACTTGATGGGCCCGGCGCGTGCGCGCCCGCGAGGAGGTTTCGGTCACAACGTTAAGGCAAGTCCTGGTTTCAGCTGGCTTCTTTTAGCCCCAAGGACCGCTTTTGTCTCCTGATTGCGGCGAACCTCCCCAAGGCCCACTTTGGCTGGACCGCGGCTCTTCGGCATAGCTCGGGCGGTTGATGGTGTGGGCGGGGCGGCTGGGTGTGCCCCACTCGGCGGCCAACTGTTGCAGCGCCTCGATCCGGTTGTTGGGGTTTGGGTGGGTGGAGAAGAGATTGTCCATCCGCGCGCCCGAGAGCGGGTTGATGATGAACATATGGGCTGTGGCCGGATTGGCTTCTGCGCTGTGGTTCTCGACGCGCTCAGCCATGCCGGAGATCTTACGCAGGGCGTTGGCCAGCGCCATCGGGTCGCCGCAGATCATGGCGCCCAGTTTGTCGGCGGAATACTCCCGGGTTCTGGAAATGGCCATCTGCACCACCATAGCCGCCATGGGCGCCAGGATGACCATTGCCAGCGTGCCGATCATCCCGAACGGACTGTTGCGCCCACGCCCGCCAAACAGCATGCCGAAATTGGCCAGCATGGAAACCGCCCCGGCGAGTGTGGCCGTGATGGTCATAATCAGCGTGTCGCGGTTCTTGATGTGGGCCAACTCGTGGGCAATCACGCCGCCCAACTCGTCTTTGTTGAGCATCTGCATGAGCCCTGTGGTGCAGGCCACCGCAGCGTTGTCCGGGTCGCGGCCTGTGGCGAAGGCGTTGGGCTGGGCATTGTCCATCAGATAGACTTTGGGCATGGGCAGTTCGGCTTGCTGGGCCAGCTGCGCCACCTGGTTATAGTAGGCCGGATGGGACGATGCGGTGACCTCGGTGGCGCCGTGCATGCGCAGCACCATCTTGTCGGAATTCCAGTAGGCAAATGCGTTCATGCCTATAGAGACCACAAGGGCAATCAACATACCGGCCTCGCCGCCAATGACAAAGCCCACGCCGAGAAACAGCGCGGTCATGCCGGCGATCAATATGCCAGTGCGCATCATATTCATCTGTTTTTCTGGGCCTTTCTTGAACCATTGAGCCTATAGGACGTATATGTTGGGTGCCCATAGTGATTTCGCAAGGTAATCCGTACGCAAATGACAGATTCGCCAGACACACCGAAAAAGCCACTCACACCGGAAGCCGAGCGCGCGCTTGCAGAAGCGAAAGCGCGCCGTGACGAGATTGACGCCAAAGCGGCCGCGCAGCCCAAAGAGACGAACGGGCGCGGTGGTCTGGATCCGGTGCGCTATGATGATTGGGAAGTCAAAGGCATCGCCAGCGACTTTTGAGAGCGGGCGTTGGTCGAAAACAAACGGCGCGCCACCTCTGCTCATGGTGTGCGCGCCGTTCTGGACCCAATTGGATCCGGGAGGACCATATGCTGGAGGCGTCAGACCACTTCCACCTTCGCGCCAACCTGGACGCGGTTGTAGAGATCGATGACTTCCTCGTTCAGCATGCGGATGCAGCCCGATGACATGGCCCGGCCGATGGTGTGCGGCGCGTTGGTGCCATGGATGCGATATAGGGTGTCTTTCTTGCCCTGGAACAGATAGAGCGCACGCGCGCCCAGCGGGTTCTTTGGACCGCCTTCCATACGGTTCGGAAGCCGGCGACCATATTGCTTAAGCTCGCGGGCAATCATTTCCTTGGGCGGATGCCAGGCCGGCCATTCCGCCTTGCGGGCGATGTGGGCCCTGCCTTTCCAGTTGAAGCCCGCGCGGCCAACACCAACGCCATATTCGATGGCCTTGCCGTCTTCGAGCACAAACCAGAGCTTGCGCCGGCGCGTGTTGATCAGAATTGAACCAGGGGGACGGCCTGTAGGATCGCTGACGAACTTCTTGCCGCGATAGCGGTTCCAAGTGTCGCCAGAGCCGAAATTGTAGCGTGTCCTGCCGGCAAAGGCCGGAAGCGCCCCCAGGGTGGCAGCAGCTGCGCCGCCGATAACGGTTGTGAACAGACGTGAAAGAACGCCTCTACGTGTAAGGCTCATGGCCCTATCTCCTCCACTCTTGAAGAGAGTTAACTCATCCCAGACTAACAGCCTGGAAGTATGACTTAGGAAAGTTGAAAACTGCTAAACGATGGGAGACCGAGCGCTAAAGCAAGAGCCGTTCGGTCCGCGCATGCATGTGAGCGTAGGAGTGAGGCAGGCCCCGCGTCAGGCGCCAATCCGGTGGTGGATCCTGGGCCGAGATGGCCGCAGAGACGTGTGACAGCGGTTTTGTGTCCGGTTTTGCCGTGATGGCCATGTCGTCGCGCCGTTGTTCCGGCACAATGACCGGAGCCAGCAAGGCCATCCAGCCGCCGCAACAGGTCAAACATGGCAGATTTGATGGCTTTTTTGGGCCATCATCTTGTGAGGCGACAACGGAGGTTTTGGCAAGGGCGGTGGGCGCAAAGGCTTTAACGCAGACCGGCAATACCAGTCCGAGCATTAAGCACACACATATCGCGCGAATTGCCCCAGTCATCTTCCCATTCCACTCACAGATACTTGAACATGTACTGAAACTGGGATGGATATGTCTACTGACTCTTGCTCACATTTTTGTCAGCACGGCCGGTAATCTCCGGTTAACTACGACGAGCGGACCAACCGCCATCAATATCGGCGGTACAGACCGGACAGCGTTTGGCGGAGGCGAGATCACCCGGTAAAAGAGAGCAAAGCTCAGCATACCAGGAGGCTGGAATGATCAGTCGCGACTACATCATGACCATGGCCGCTTACAATAAATGGCAAAATGATAATCTCTATGGCTCTGCCGGAAATCTCAGTGAAGAAGAACGCCGCGCCGAACGAGGCGCGTTCTTTGGTTCTATCCATGCCACACTGAGCCACCTGTTGTGGGGCGACAAGATTTGGCTGAGCCGGTTCGGGGCCGGAGGGGAAGCGCGCCAGAAGTCGATCGCAGATTCTGTGCAAGAAAGTGCCGATTGGGATCAGATGGTACGCGAGCGTCAGGCCGTCGATCGGCAAATGATCAACTGGGCGGCTCAGATTGACGAAGCGGCGTTGGGCGAAGACCTCAGCTGGTACTCCGGTGCGGCGGGGCGTGATATCACCAAGCCGTTGGGGTTGCTGATCACGCATTTCTTCAACCACCAAACCCATCACCGCGGCCAGGTGCACGCCATGTTGACTGCGGCAGGCCAACGGCCCGGTGATACGGACCTGCCGTTTATGCCGGTCGCGGAGGGTTGAACCATGAGCAGGCAAGGCTTCCACGGCATCTATCCCATGCTCTATGTGTTCTTCGATGAACGCGGCGGGCTCAACCGGGACGCCATGCGCAGGCAAGTGGAGGGGTGCATTGCAGGCGGTGTGCATGGCGTGGCCGTGGGGGGCCTCGCCAGCGAGTGTGGCAAGCTCTCAGCGGCGGAGAAGCGCGAGCTGTATGCATGGGTTCTGGAAGACGCAGCCGGCCGCGTGCCGGTGAGCGTCACCATCACGGAGCCTAGCGTTGAGGCGCAAAGTGAGATGGCGCAATTGGCGGCTGATCAGGGTGCGGCCTGGGTGGTGTTGCAGCCGCCGCCGGTTAAAGAGATTTCCGAAGAGGACCTGATCAGCTTCTTCGGTTCGGTTGCCGATACCTCGCCGGTTCCCGTAGGCATTCAGAATGCGCCTCAGTTCATCGGCATCGGCCTCAGCGATGCGGGCCTGATCGAACTCAACAAGCGCCATCCCAATGTCTCCATACTCAAGGCGGAAGGCGATGCCATGGCGAGCGCTGCTCTGGCTGAGGCCTCAGACGGCGCGTTCGATCTCTTCAATGGCCGAAACGGGGTCGATCTGATTGACACGCTTGCCGCCGGCTTTGCAGGCGTGATCCCCTCGCCCGATGCTTCAGATGTGGAGGCGCGGGTTTATGATCTGGTGCGGGCCGGCGATCAGACCGCAGCGGAGGCCGCGTTCAAAGAAGTTGCGCCCCTGCTTGGTTTTCTGATGCTCTCCATCGATCATCTCTTGTGCTACGGCAAGCGGCTGGCGGCGCGCCGGCTTGGTCTCGGTGAGGTGCACGACCGAGCGCCGGCGGATGCGCCAAACGCTTTTGGCCTTGAGAGCCTGGAGCGCTGGTCACGCAACTTAGGCCCACTTGGCGGATAGGCGCAGGACCCTCTTTCATGAGCGACACGGGCATCTTATCACTGCGCTCTTACACCCTGACCAAGGATGCGCACGCGCACGATTTCGATCAGATCGTGATCCCGCTCAGCGGCGCTATGGAAATAGGGTTCGC
>JBCDIP010000274.1:0-5091 GCA_038748855.1 Pseudomonadota bacterium | reverse complement strand
CATTGTTTCGTTTACCTCCGACTGGCTTTTCCCAACCTCTGAGAACCGCCAGATCGTGCGCGCCCTAAACGGGGCGGCAGCTGATGTGAGTTTCGTAGAGATCGAAACCGACAAGGGCCATGACAGCTTCCTTCTGGATGTGCCGGAACTGTTCGAGACGGTAACCGGCTTTCTAAACTCGGCTGCCCGCCAGCGGGGCCTTACGGGCTAGGACCATGGACGACCTTTCGCAACTGACCCCCAAGCCACCGCGCGATCGGAGTGATCTGCAACTCATCTGTAACATGGTGGCAGCAGGCTCCAAGGTTCTGGACGTGGGCTGCGGTGATGGCAGCCTGCTCAAGATGCTGGCAGACCGCAAGAATGTGGCCGCCCGCGGCGTCGAACTGAGTCAGACCGGCGTCAACCGTTGTGTGGCGCAAGGCCTGTCGGTGGTTCAGGGCGACGCGGACACAGACCTTGAGACCTATCCGAATAAGAGCTTCGATTACGTGATCATGAGCCACACGATTCAAGCCACGGACAGGCCCAAGATTGTTCTGACCGAGATGCTGCGCATCGGCAAGCAAGCCATCGTTTCCCTGCCGAACTTTGCCCACTGGCTCGTGCGCTACCAGATCGCGGTGAAGGGCCATATGCCGCTCAGCGAAAACCTGCCCATCCCATGGTACGAGACGCCGAACGTGCACTTTTGTTCCATCAAGGACTTTCGCGAGCTTGCGAGTGAGGTCGGCGCGACAGTCGAGCAAGAGATCGCCTTTGACGGCGAAGGCCGCCAGCTGACCGGATGGCGGGGCGGAGCGCTGGCCAATCTTATGGCCGAACGCGCCGTTTTTCTGATGTCGAAATAGCGTTGCCCGCCGCCTCTGGGGCTCGGGCAAGTTCCGGCACGAGCTGCTTGGACCGCTCGCGCCGGACCGCAGCAAACACCTGCTTTTGAGCATCCACGATAATGACGCCGGACATCATTATCCCGGTCATAAGGCCAAACCGTTCCCAGGCCGGAGCGGACCGCATAACAAAGCCACGCTCAATGGGCGGCACAAAGAGCGCGTGGGCCCATCCGCCCGGATTGAACATGGAGTCCCGCAAAAGCTGGGTAAACTGGCTCCGAGAAAACGGCCGGCCATGGCCAAACGGGGTGGAATCGACCCGGGCCCACATGCCCTTCCGATTGGGCACCACGAACACACAGTGCCCCTGCGGGCTCATCACCCGCCAAAGCTCGCGCAGCATGGCCCGCCGGCTTTCGGTGAGCTCAAGGCTATGCACTACCAGGGCAAGATCGATGGAGCTGTCTTCCAAAGGCAGTTCTGTTTCATCGGCCAGGCACGTGGCGCTCGGGCCGCCGGGCGGCCAATGGGTGACCCCTTGCCAGGCCGGCATGAATCCAAGCACGCTCTCCGCCTCCGCGCGCCAGGGGTCCAAGTAAGGCACAGCGTAGCCTAGGCCCATAATGCGCAGGCCCTTGTGCACCGGCACCCGCGCACGGATCCTGTGCGTGATCAGCCGCCGGGCCATATGGCCAATGGGGCGCGAATAGAAATCTTTCAGATCAACCACATCCATGCCCGCAATGTAGCATAAGCTCTGGACCGCAACAGGGCTCGCGTGCCATCAATCGCCCAGAATAGATAACGGAGCGTCCCATGGCCAAACTGCAGGTTCACCAGTTTCCCGCCCTCAACGACAATTACGGCTTCCTCATTCATGATGCCGAAACAGGCGTGACCGCCAGCATCGATGCACCGGAGGAAAGCGCAGTGCGCCAGGCGCTGGCCGACACGGGCTGGGCCCTCACCCATATCCTCACAACCCACCACCATGCAGATCACACCCAGGCCAACGCGCCCTTGAAAGCGTCAACCGGCTGCATGATTGTCGGTCCAAGGCCGGAAGCCTCCAAAGTGCCGGGCATTGATGTAGAGGTGGGCGAGGGCGACACCTTCGATTTCGGCGGCCACATTGCAACGGTGCACGAAACGCCTGGCCACACCCTGGGCCACATCGTCTATCATTTCGCCGATGACGACGTTTGCTTTGCCGGCGACACGCTCTTCCCGCTTGGCTGCGGGCGGGTGTTTGAAGGCACCATGGACCAGATGTGGTCATCGATGGAGAAGATGGCGGCTCTGCCGCCTGAGACGGTGGTGTATTCTGCCCATGAGTACACGCAAGCCAACGCCGCTTTCGCCGTCACAGCTGAGCCGGATAATGCAGCCCTTAAGGCCCGCGCCGTAGAGATCGACGCCCTACGCGCCGAGGGCAAGCCGACTGTGCCCACCACTATTGCGCTGGAGCTGGAGACCAATCCCTTCCTGAGGGCCGGCAGCGCGGGCCGCTTTGCGGAAGTGCGCACGGCCAAGGACAATTTCTGAACGGCTATGGCGCAATTGGCCGACGAGATCATCGCCCTGTTGGATCTTCAGCCCCATCCGGAAGGCGGACACTTCCGCGAAACCTGGCGGGCGGAGGCAGCAGAGGGGGAGCGAGCGGCGGGGACGGCGATCTATTTCTTGCTCAAGGCCGGCGAGGTTAGCCACTGGCACCGGGTGGATGCGGCCGAGATCTGGCATTGGTACGCTGGCGCTCCTTTGGAGCTCAGCATCTCTTCTGGAGATGACGGGAAGATTGAACCTCAAACACTGGGTCCGGCTCTTGGCGAAGATCAGCGCCCGCAGCTCATCGTTCCAGCAGAGGCATGGCAGTCAGCCCGCAGCCTTGGCGCTTGGACCCTGGTGGGCTGCACCGTTTCACCCGGCTTTGAGTTTGAAGGCTTCGAGCTCGCCCCGGACGGCTGGCGCCCGGGGGGCTGAGAAGATCTACCGCGCCCTTGCGAACGCCACTTTCGCCGTCATGCCCGCGCAGGCGGGCATCTTCAGATCAGAAGCTGAGAGACATCACTCATGGATCCCCGCCTGCGCGGGGATGATGGTGTTGAAAGCGCGTATGTCCACGGCCGCTCAGATCAATCCATATACTGGCCGCCATTGGCGGTGATGGTTGACCCGGTAATAAACCCGGCATCATCGGACGCCAAGAACACAACACAGCGCGCGATCTCAGAAGGCTCACCAAGCCGGCCCGTTGGGATCTGCGGCAGAATGGCTTTCTCCAAAACATCCTGAGGAACAGCCAACACCATCTCGGTTCCAATGTATCCGGGGCAGATCGCATTCACCGTGATACCCTTGCGTGCACCTTCCTGGGCGAGGGCCTTCGTGAAGCCCAGATCACCTGCTTTGGCAGCTGAATAGTTGGCCTGGCCCATCTGGCCCTTCTGGCCGTTGATGGAGGAGATGTTGATCACACGGCCAAAGCCGCGCTCGCGCATGCCTTCCCAAAGCGGGCGGGTCATGTTGAATAGCGAGTTCAGGTTGGTGTTGATCACCGCATACCACTGATCAGCCGTCATCTTATGGAACATGCCGTCTTTGGTGATCCCTGCATTGTTCACCAGAACCTCAACCGGCCCCAGATCAGCTTCAACCTGCGCGATGCCTGCGGTGCAGGCGTCGAAGTCGCCCACATCCCACTTGTAAACGGGAATGCCGGTTTCCTCTTTAAAGGCGTTCGCCTTCTCATCATTGCCGGCATAGCTTGCAGCTACGGTATATCCGGCCTCTTTGAGCGCAACCGAGATCGCGCCGCCGATGCCACGGGTGCCGCCCGTGACCAAAGCAACTCTAGACATGTCTTAAATTCCTCTCGTTTGCCGGCCCGGGGCCCGAAGGCCCCTCTCACTCCCGGCGCAGTTCTCATTCAGATTTGCTGGCGTCAGCCCCGCTCAACGCACATGGCAACGCCCATACCGCCGCCGATGCACAAAGTGGCCAGACCTTTGCTGGCATCACGGCGCTCCATCTCATGCAGCAGCGTGACCAGCACCCGGGCTCCGGACGCTCCGATCGGGTGGCCGATGGCGATCGCACCACCGTTCACGTTCACCTTGTCGGTGTCCCAGCCCATGTCTTTGTTCACCGCACATGCCTGGGCCGCGAACGCCTCGTTGGCTTCAACCAGGTCCAGATCGTCGGCAGACCAGCCGGCATTCTCCAGAGCCTTTCGGGACGCCGGAATGGGGCCTGACCCCATGATCGCCGGGTCCACGCCAACGGTTGCGAAAGAGGCGATCCGCGCCAGCGGCTTAAGACCACGCTTCTCAGCTTCCTCAGCTTTCATCAGCACCACAGCGGCAGCGCCGTCGTTGATGCCCGAAGCATTGGCAGCCGTCACCGTACCTTCCTTGCTGAAGGCCGGACGCAGCTTCGCCACACTGTCGAGCGTGGCGCCATGGCGGATGTACTCATCTTCCTCAACCACGATATCGCCCTTGCGGTTCTTCACCGTCACCGGGATGATTTCGTCTTTGAACTTGCCGGCCTTCTGAGCCGCTTCCGCCTTGTTCTGGGAGGAAACGGCAAAGTTGTCCTGATCATCACGGGTGATCTGCCACTTCTCAGCAACGTTCTCCGCCGTGGTGCCCATGTGATAGCCATTAAAGGCATCCCACAGACCGTCTTTGATCATGGTGTCCACCATGGAGTAGTCGCCCATCTTATGGCCGTTGCGCAGATGAGCTGCGTGGGGCGACATGGACATGTTCTCCTGGCCGCCGGCGACGATAATGTCGGCCTGACCCGTGGCGATCTGCTGAGCGCCCACGGCCACTGACCGCAAGCCCGATCCGCACACCTGGTTCAGCACCCATGCCGTGGCTTCCTGGGGAACGCCTGCATTCATGGCAGCTTGGCGCGCCGGGTTCTGCCCCTGAGCGGTGGTCAGCACCTGACCCAGGATCACTTCATCCACATCTTCCGGCGCCACACTTGCACGCTCCAGCACGCCTTTTACGACGGCTGCGCCCAAATCATGAGCCGGAACCGAGGACAAAGCCCCGCTGAACGAACCTACCGGCGTGCGTCCGGCAGATACGATGACAATATCGTTGGCATTCGACATAACGACCTCCTCCGAAGACAGGTATTTTGCATTGCAAAATGAATCTAAGGGTTATTGTTGCAGAGCAACATGGTTAAAGCAATGGTCCAAAAGGTTTAGACCCGCGAGCCAGACCATGTGCGGTTACTT
>JBCDIP010000273.1:0-5094 GCA_038748855.1 Pseudomonadota bacterium | reverse complement strand
TGAACCCCGCAGGTTCTGAAAACGGCATTCTCGCCGACAATGGCGTGGTGCACGTGATCGACAATGTGCTGCTGCCGTTCGACATTACGTTTGCCAAGGGTGGCTTCCTGTTCACCGGCCGCGGACCTGATGCGGTGGTCGGCTCCAACCACTTTGACTTTGTGCTGCTGGGAAGCGGCGACGATATCGCCAACGGCCTGGGCGGCAATGACGTGATCCTGGCCGGCCGCGGTGATGACCTTGCCATTGGCGGCGATGGCCACGACAAGCTGATCGGCGGCCGTGGTGACGATATCCTGGAAGGCGGCGCCGATAATGATCACCTCAGAGGTGGCCGCGGCGAAGATAAGCTGAACGGTGGTGAAGACAATGACTACCTGAACGGCGGCCGCAATAACGACATCCTGGAAGGCGGCGAAGGCAATGACTACCTGAAAGGGGGTTGGGGCGCTGACAGTTTCATCTTCAATCCCTTCCGCGACGGCGAGGGCCATGATGTGGTGGCCGACTTCAATCCTTTCCGCGATAAGCTGGTGCTTGACCTGCGTGACGGTCCGCCCGATCTGCTGGCCGCGATCGCCGCAGAAGGTGAGCCCGGGTTGCAGTTCACCGATCTGTTGACCTTCGATCTGGATCCGGGCACCGACGGCATCCAGGCACCGGTCACGCTCGGCGCCTCGCACGATGGCGATCTGCTGATCACCCATCCCACGGGTACCATTGAGCTGAACGGCATTCCGTCCAGCGTAGACCCGGCCCTTCTGCTCCCGGCGATCGAGTTCATCACCCCGCCGCCGGCAGACGATATGGGGATGGTTTAAGCCTTAACTGGCCGCACCCGTCCGCGCCCTCGCTTTCGCAAGGACGCAGGGTAAGAACGTTAGGGATCTAGTTACGCGCTAAAAACGCTATGATCAGCCCGGAGATCTTTTCGGGCTGATCCTCCATGGCAAAGTGTCCGCAGTCCTTAATCAGGTGCAAATCTGATCGGGGGATTGCGGCATGGAGCTTGCGGGCCGAGTCCACAACCTGCCAGGCATCATCAACCCCCCAGATTATCTGCACGGGCAGCTTGCCCAGCTCAGCCAAGCGCGGCGTCAACTCGTCGGTGTGCTTAGGGTCATAATGGCCGATCTGGTGCTGGACGATGAAGCTCTTCCGGCGCCGCCGGCAGTGGCCCATGTGCTGCGGCACAGCGGGGCGCGGTCTGAGGCCGTGGACGACTTGGCGGCGGAGATTGTGGCCGAGCTCAAGTGAGGTATGGTTAGGGCATGCCCGAAACTGCCGCACGCTCAACATCTCTCAACCTGGACGGCCTTGCCGAGGCGACCATCCGCAGGGGCCTTGAGGGCCATGATGTGGAAGAGCAATTGTCGGCCTTTTCCGAACAGGTGCGTGCGGCCGGTGTTCCGATCAAGCGGGTGAGCATGGGCATGACCACCTTGCATCCCCAATTCGGCGCCTTGACCTATGTGTGGCGTCCCGGCGCCGGGCGGGCGGAAAACGCGCCCCAGCAGCGCGATATTCTTCAGAGCGAAGCGTTCAAGCTCAGTCCCATCAAGTATTTGCTTGAAAGCGGCCAGGAGCGCTTTCGCCAGCGGTTGGATATTGAGGACCCGCTGCCGTTCCCTGTGCTGGAGGAGATCAGAGACGAAGGGATGACCGACTATGCGGCCTGCCTCATCCGCTTCGGGTCGGACAGTGTTGGCGATGGGCAGCTGGAGGGTGTGTTCTTTTCCTGCGCGACCGATGTGCCCGAAGGGCTTGATGCCGGCCACATCAATCAGGTGCTTGCGCTGGTCCCACACCTGGCGCTCGCGGTCAAAGCGCGTCTCACCTACGACGTGGCCAAGACGGTCGCGCAGACCTATCTGGGGGAGGATGCGGGCAAGCGCGTGCTCACCGGCGAGATTGTGCGTGGCTCCACCCGCTCCATTGATGCGGTGATCTGGTTCTGCGATCTGCGCGGGTTTACGGGCCTTGCCGGCCAGGTGGACCAGGCGGAGCTGATCGAGCTTCTGGATGCCTATCTTGAGACCATGGCGCGGCCGGTGAAGCGGCACCAGGGGCAGATCCTGAAGTTCATGGGCGATGGCTTTCTGGCCACCTTCCAGCTGACCGATGCGGACCGCTCGGAGGTCTCCCGGCGCGCGCTCAGCGCGGCTCTGGAGTTGCGGGCTGAGTATGCCCGCTTCAATCAGGCCAGAGAGGCGGCTGGGGAGCCGGTGCTGGGGTTCGGCCTCTCCATGCATGTGGGCGAGGTGCTCTACGGCAATATTGGCGCCGATGAGAGGCTCGACTTTACGGTGGTCGGCCCGGCGGTGAACGTGGCAGCCCGGGTGCAGGACCTGTGTCGCCCGCTGGGCAAGGACGTGCTTGTGTCGAGCGCGTTTTATGATGCGGTTGGCCGCTCCGATGTGGTGCTGGAGCCTTTAGGGGTTCATACCCTGCGGGGTGTGGATGAGGCGCGGGAGCTGTTTACGGTGCCGGCGGACTGACAGTTTCCCCCGCGTCCCTGCGAAGGCAGGGACCTTCTGTGCCAAGGGAGGGGTGTGAGCTATGGGCCCTCGCGTTCGCAAGGGCGCGGGGGTCGCCGACACAGCAGACCGCGCTCTGACTACTCCGCCGCGTCCACCTTATCGTCGCCCCAGCGGTCTTCCACGTAGGTTTCAACGATGTCCTTGAACTGGTCAGCCAGGTGCTCGCCGCGTAAGGTCATGACCTTCTTGCCGTCGATGAACACTGGAGCAGCAGGCACCTCGCCTGTGCCGGGAAGGGAGATGCCGATGTCGGCATGCTTGCTCTCGCCCGGGCCGTTCACGATGCAGCCCATCACAGCCAGCTGCAGCTCCTCAAAGCCGGGATACTGCTCGCGCCAAGCAGGGGTGCGGTCGCGCAGGTAGCCCTGAACATCCTGGGCCAGTTCCTGGAACACCGTCGACGTGGTGCGCCCGCAGCCGGGGCACGCAATGACCATGGGCATGAAGGAGCGCAGGCCCATGGATTGCAAGATCTCCTGGGCCACGATCACTTCCTTGGCGCGGTCGCCGCCTGGCTCCGGCGTCAGCGAGATGCGGATGGTGTCGCCGATCCCCTGTTGCAGGAGCACCGCCAGCCCCGCCGCTGAGGCCACGATGCCCTTGGAGCCCATGCCGGCTTCGGTGAGACCCAGATGGAGCGCATAATCCGATTGTGCACCGATCATGCGGTAGCAGGTGATCAGATCCTGAACCTCCGACACCTTCACCGAGATAATGATCTTGTCGCGGCCCAAGCCGATTTCCTCTGCGCGGGCGGCAGACTGCAGGCCGGAATTGACCATGGTCTCGTGCATCACCTCGCGCACATCCTTCGGCTCGGCGAGTTTCCCGTTGGCGTCCATGTTGGCCGCCAGCATATCCTGGTCGAGCGAGCCCCAGTTGACGCCAATGCGCACCGGCTTGTTATGCTCAATCGCCTTCTCGATCATCATGGAGAAGTTGCGGTCGCGCTTGCCCTTAAAACCAACGTTGCCGGGGTTGATCCGGTATTTGTCCAGGGCCTCGGCGCATTCTGGAAAGTCGCGCAGCAATGTGTGGCCGATATAGTGGAAATCGCCGATAATCGGCGTGGTGTACCCCATGGCCCGCACTTTGTCGCGGATGTGGGCCACCTGCGCGGCGGCCTCTTTGCGGTCCACCGTAATGCGCACCATTTCAGAGCCGGCGCGCGCCAGAGCGGCAATCTGCTTTGCCGTGGCGTCTGCGTCTGCTGTGTCGGTATTGGTCATGGATTGCACCACAACCGGGGCGCCGCCGCCCACTTGCACGTTTCCAATCTTTACCCCGACGCTCTTGCGCCGCTGGATCTCCGGATACCCGGCCATGTGCTGAAACCTCTAAAGTACCTTTAGTTCAGCTCTCTTTTGCACCAGCACCGCGACAGGTTCAAGACGCTGTTTGGGGTGGGCCCGCACCGTCTTGTGCGATGGGGCCGAAACGCCCGAGATATTCTGAGGCGCTCACGCCCAGATGACGCTGAAAGCTGCGCCGCATGCGCTGCAGATCCCCAAAGCCGCTCTGGGCCGCCACCTGCTTTTTAGGAACCCCTTCGCTGAGCAAGGCGCGGGCTGCTTCCAGCCGCGTGAGCTCCACGAACTGCACCGGCGAGATACCCAAGGCTGAGGAGAAGCGGCGGCTCAAAGTGCGGTGGCTCATATTGGCCTCTGCCGCCAGGGCGTCCAGGGTCCAGTTCTTCTGAGGGTTCTCCGCAACGCGTTCTGCCAGGCGCACCAAGGGAGCTTCCAGCGAGAACTGGGCCTGCAACACGTTGGAATATTGGCCCTGGCCACCGCCACGGCGCATATAGACCACCAGCTCTTGAGCCACGGTCAGAGCCTCCTGGTTGCCGCAGTCGAGCTGAATGAGAAAGAGCGCCAGATCGATGCCGGTGGAGACGCCAGCAGAGGAATAGATCTCGCCGCTGCGGGTGAAGATCCGGTCCAGCTCCCAGCGAACCGCCGGAAACAGCTCGCGCACCATGGCGCCGCGCGACCAGTGGGTGGTGGCGGGCCGGCCATCCAAAACACCTGCTGCGGCCAGAAGCAGCGCGCCGGAGCACACGGAGATGAGCCGCCCGGCGCTGCGGGTTTGCGCTTGGGTCCGCAAGGGCGCCAGGACCGCCTCTTCTCTCAGTAACCGATCCACACCCTGGCCGCCGGGCACCAGCAGGTCAGCCTCAGGCGCATGGGCGGACAGCTCCCCGTCTACCGCCAGGCGCAGGCCGCAGGAGGCGCGCACAGCGGCCCCATCTGGGGAAAGATAGCGCAGCTGGTAGGCCCGCTCGCCCTTGATGCGGGCATTGTCGAAGGCTTGCGCCGGCCCGGCCACATCCACAATGTTGACCTCGTCGAACACCAGAATATCGATTGCGTGGGGATTTTGCATTTTGGCCAGATTTGATGCTTGTTTTACATTTTCGCCAAAAGGTATAGGAGCTAGGGTGCCTGCTCGTCAATCGCTTTAGGAGAAGATCCATGGGCGCCCTCAGCCGCCAAGCCCTGCGCAACTTTGGCCTGATCATCTTAAGCAACTCCCTCTTGGGCGCGCCGATGCC
>JBCDIP010000272.1:0-5138 GCA_038748855.1 Pseudomonadota bacterium | reverse complement strand
CGGTGTTCACACGTATGCGATGATCACCCAGTTCACGTGCCATGGTTCGGGTTAGTCCGTGAACAGCGGATTTCGCGGTTGCATAAGCTTGATAACCTGCGCCTGCTTCCCACCAGGAATTCGAGCCGATATTGACGATTGACCCCTCGCCTCGTTCGATCATGCCAGGTGCGACGGATTGAATGGCAAAGAACATATGGCGCTACGACCTTAAGAACGTTAACCCGGATGGGGATGTGAGCGTGAAGCTGGTCTCCGAAGTGGGCGTCGGCACAGTCGCCGCCGGCGTTTCGAAAGCGCGGGCTGATCACGTGACCATTTCCGGCTTTGAAGGCGGCACCGGGGCCTCTCCCCTCACCTCCATCAAACATGCTGGCAGCCCTTGGGAAATCGGCCTTGCGGAAACGCACCAGACCCTCGTGCTGAACAACCTGCGCGGCCGCATTGCGGTGCAAGTGGATGGAGGCCTCAGAACCGGGCGCGACGTGGTGATCGGCGCTCTGCTTGGCGCGGACGAGTTCGGCTTTGCCACAGCACCCCTGATCGCCACCGGCTGCATCATGATGCGCAAATGCCACCTCAACACATGCCCCGTGGGCGTTGCCACGCAAGATCCGCAGCTGCGCAAGCGCTTTAAGGGCAAGCCTGAGCATGTGGTGAACTACTTCTTCTTCGTTGCCGAGGAAGTGCGCAGCCTGATGGCCGAGATGGGCTTCAGCACATTCTCCGAAATGATAGGCCAATCCGACGTGCTCGACACGAAAGCGGCTACTGACCACTGGAAGTCAATAGGTTTGGACTTCTCAAACCTGTTCTTCAAACCCGAGGTGGGCGAGGAGATCGCCACCTACAACTCGGATCGTCAGGACCATCCAATCCACGACATCCTGGACCGCAAGCTCATCGAGGCGGCAAAACCCGCCCTGGAGGACGGCAAACCGGTGAAGGCAAGCTTCGAGATCGGCAACACCGACCGCACGGCAGGGGCCATGTTGTCCGGCGAAGTGGCCAAACGTTACGGGCATAAAGGACTGCCGGAAGACACCATCTGGTTCTCGCTGAACGGCGTGGCCGGCCAAAGCTTCGGCGCCTGGGTGGCCCAAGGGGTAACGCTCGACTTAAAGGGTGAAGCCAATGACTATGTGGGCAAGGGCCTATCCGGCGGCAAACTGATTGTCCGGCCGCCAGAGAACAGCGGCATCAATCCCGATGAGAGCATGATCGTGGGCAACACGGTGCTTTATGGTGCGATCTCCGGAGAATGCTATTTCCGCGGCATCGGCGGGGAACGCTTCGCCGTGCGCAATTCCGGCGCTATCGCTGTGGTTGAAGGTACGGGCGATCATGGCTGCGAATACATGACCGGCGGAATTGTGGTTGTTTTGGGCGAGACGGGCCGCAACTTTGCAGCGGGTATGTCCGGCGGCATCGCCTATGTGCTTGACGAACAGGGCGACTTTGAACAACGCTGTAACCTGGCCATGGTGGATCTGGAGCCGGTCGCCGAGGAAGCCGATCACAGCGAAGACCAACATCAGAGCGGGGCCGATCTGGAGCGCCACGGTCTCGTGGACGTACAGACGGATATGACACGGTTTGATGCAGAACGCCTGCATCAGCTGATTGAAAATCAGGCGCGCTATACCGGCTCAACACGGGCCAAGATGATCCTGGATGATTGGGATACCTATCTGCCGAAGTTTGTTAAAGTGATGCCGGTGGAATTCCGCCGCGCACTTAAGGAGATTCAGCAAGCCCAGACCGGGGAAATGAACATTGGCCTAAGGCGGGGACAGTAAGCACCATGGGTAAGGTAACAGGCTTCATTGAGATTGAGCGCCAGGAGCGCACTTATAAGCCCGCAGCCGACAGGGTGCGCAACTACCGGGAGTTCATGATCCCGCTGGAAGACCGTGATGTGGAACGCCAGGCAGCGCGCTGCATGGATTGCGGCATCCCCTATTGTCACAATGGATGCCCGGTGAACAACCAGATCCCCGATTGGAACGATCTGGTGTTCCACAAGGACTGGGAAGAGGCGTCGCGGAACCTTCACTCCACCAACAACTTTCCTGAGTTTACAGGCCGCATTTGTCCCGCGCCGTGCGAAGCCTCGTGCACGCTGAACATTGAAGACATTCCCGTCACCATCAAGACGATTGAATGCGCCATCGTTGATAAGGCCTGGGAAAACGGCTGGATTGCGCCGAAGCCGGCCGAAAACAAGACCGGCAAAAAGGTGGCGATTGTGGGTTCCGGTCCCGCTGGCCTTGCGGCCGCGCAGCAACTGGCCCGCGTCGGTCACGAAGTGCACCTCTACGAGAAGCACGCCAAGCCTGGGGGCCTCCTGCGATATGGCATTCCGTACTTCAAAATGGAAAAGCACCTGATCGACCGGCGCGTGCAGCAAATGGAAGCCGAGGGTGTGAACTTCCACTGCGGTGTCCATGTGGGTCAGGATGTGACGGCCAAACAGCTTGAAGAGAACCATGACGCGGTGCTCCTCACCGGCGGCTCTGAAGCCCCGCGAGATCTGCCTGTGCCAGGACGCGAGTTTGAGGGCGTTCATTACGCTATGGACTTTCTACCACAGCAGAACCGCCGTGTTTCAGGCGAGCCGTTCGATGAGACCGGCTCCATCAGCGCGGCTGGTAAACATGTGATCGTTATTGGCGGTGGCGACACCGGCTCTGACTGTATTGGCACGTCCTTCCGCCAGGGTGCCCTCTCGGTGACGCAGCTGGAAATCATGCCGATCCCACCGGAGAGAGAAAACAAGGACCTCACGTGGCCGCACTGGCCTTTGAAGTTCCGCACCTCCTCCAGCCAGGACGAAGGCGCGGAGAGGGATTTCTCCGTAATGACCCAGTCGATCGAAGGCGAAGATGGACACGTGACAGCCATCAACTGCGTTCGCGTTGATGAGAACATGAAGCCCGTCAAGGACAGTGACTTCGAACTGCGTGCCGATCTTGTGCTTCTCGCCATGGGTTTCGTGCATCCCATGCACGGTGGCATGGTCGAGGAACTGGGGCTTGAGCTCGACGGCCGCGGGAACGTGTTGGCCGATCAGTTGGCCTACAAAACCTCCCGCGAGAAGATCTTTTCCGCCGGCGACATGCGCCGCGGCCAGTCTTTGGTGGTTTGGGCTATCCGTGAAGGCCGCCAAGCCGCGCATGCGGTGGACGCCTACCTGATGGGTTCAACGGAACTGCCGCGCTAGCGAACAGTCTCTAGCTTCTGGGCCAGGAGTGATCGTCTGCCCGGTTCTTCACGGGTTCAGGTAGAATACCCCGGCGGAACGCTGCTCCGGCAGGCGTGTTTGGCGCTGTATTCTGCCGGACCGCCTCAAAGGCCTGCCCCACATCCTCAATAACCGGCTGATAGGACGTGCGGCTTGGAAGAGACGGGCTTCCGGGCGCGGAGCGGCTGGCCAACGCCGTTTGTTCCGGTGCGGTAATGGCCAGGGGCTCGGTCTCTGCTTCCTGACCAAATGTCGGGAAGACCGGCGCACTCTCGTCCGGACCAGTTGCCTGAACTTCAGCCGCGCTGCCGTCATCCACGGTCACCGCGACAACTGTCTCAACACGCTCCGGCGCCACATTCTTGCCGGCATCTTCCACATCCTTCCGCAACACCTCAAGGATGATCGAGGCCAGCTTGTTGTTGCCGCGCTTGTAGAAGTGGATCCCATCTTTGGCACGCAATCTGCGCACGGCACCGGTGATATCAGGGCCTTGCCACACAAACTCGTCTTTCTCGTTGGTGAACGCTTTGCGGACCGGAATATAGCGAATGCCGAGTTTCTCGGCCTGCTCGCGCTGGATATTGCTGATGAATTTCGCGGCCCGGTCGTAGGCGGGCTGAGCCATGGGCGGTAGGCCGGCCACATAAACAGCCGTGCCCGCGTCCTTCAACTGTCCGAAGAATTTGTCCAGGGTCTGGCGGTAGGACGTGAGCCACTCATCTGAGCCAAACTGGAACGTGCCGCTCGCTGCCCGGAAGTTCTGACGATCATTGGCCCCCAGCATAACGATGGCAATATCGATGTTTTGAGAGGTGACCAGCTTCTCAATGGCACTGTTCCAGTCGTACCGGTCTGGCCGCGCGAAACCGGATTCTTCCTTGTAGCGTCCTTTAAAGTTGAGCTCCCGGTTCCCTTGCGAGATGCGGCGCAGGCCTGCCCACATGCCCGCGGCGATCGAATCTCCCAAGACGAAGATCTCGTACTTGGGCTTCTTGGTTTTGATATAGCTATAGGCCTCTTGAGGCTTCAGCGTATCCGCCTTCTGCGCCCACGTGGAGGTTGCCACAAGGCTTGCAAAGAGTGCGCTCAGCGCAAGGAGTGCTATGGACCGAATACTCATAGGCACCGTCTTCTCACAAGATCGTGCCGATCTCAAGACATCAGGCGCCAGACTTTAACCGGTTCAGCAGTTCCACAGACGGATAAGCGTCTGGTTTCAAACCCTTAGAGCGCTGGAACTTGCGGATCGCCTTTTCGGTTTCCCGTCCGACCGCGCCATCAATCTCACCTGAATACAGACCAAGCTTGGTGAGATAGATCTGGAGTTCCTTCCGCCCCGCCAACATCAAAGGCGTGCCTGATCTCGGCCATTTCGTGCGAAACTCCGGCTTTCCGATGATCCGGTCGCCCAGGTAAGCGACGGCCAGAGCGTACTTGTCTGAGTTGTTGTAACGCATGATCGTGCGGAAGTTCCGATAAACCAGGAACGCTGGCCCGCGGCGCCCTGACGGCAGAAGCAGCCACGCCCCGCGCCGTGTGGAGCGGAACTTTCCGCCGCCGATCGGCTTCACGCCCAATTTGACCCATTCAGACACGCGGCGCGGTTTACGCTTCTTGATGCCGGCGCGCCGTGTGTTGAAGTTGCGCGGAATTTTGACTTCCTCGCCCCAAATCTCACCTTTGCGCCAACCGGAGACCTTTAGATAACGCGCTGTAGAGGCCAAGGCGTCCGGCACAGAGTTCCAGATGTCCCGGGTGCCGTCTCCCGTCCAGTCCACCGCGTAGGCATTGTAGGTGGTGGGAATGAATTGGGTGTGGCCCATCGCGCCTGCCCAGGAACCGGTGAACTGGGACAGTGGGATATCCCTGCGCTGCAGGATCTTGAGCGCCG
>JBCDIP010000271.1:0-5163 GCA_038748855.1 Pseudomonadota bacterium | reverse complement strand
GTTGCACATGGAGAAGAAATCCTCCTCCGTTCCGGTGATCGTGCAAACCGCGCAAGGCTCCATCGAAACCGTGGTGAAGGCCATGCGGGCCGGTGCCGACGATTTCGTGGTCAAGCCGGTGAGCCCGGAGCGCCTGAAAGTTTCGCTGCAGAACCTGTTGAAGGTCAACGCGCTCACCACCGAGGTGAAACGCCTGCAGAAGAAGGCCGAAGGGGTTCTGACGTTTGAAGATCTGATCGCTTCGTCGCCGGCCATGTCCAATGTGGTCCATCTGGGCCGCCGGGCGGCACAGTCGAACATCCCCATCCTGATCGAGGGGGAATCGGGCGTTGGTACGGAAGTCATCGCCCGGGCCATTCAAGGCGAAAGCGACCGCAAGGGCCGCCCGCTCATCACGGTGAACTGCGGCGCCATTCCGGAAAACCTGGTGGAATCCATCCTGTTCGGTCACGAAAAGGGAAGCTTCACCGGCGCCACATCCAAGCACATCGGTAAATTCCAAGAGGCCAGCGGTGGCACCTTGTTCCTGGACGAAGTGGGCGAGTTACCGCTCGACATGCAGGTCAAGCTGCTGCGCCCCATCCAGGAAGGCGAGATTGACCCCGTAGGCTCAAAGCGCCCGGTTCAGGTGGACATCCGTTTGATTTCCGCCACCAACCGCAACATGATCGACATGGTGAAAGAAGGCCAGTTCCGCGAGGATCTGTACTACCGGCTCAACGTGTTCCCCATCATGGTGCCGCCCTTGCGCGAGCGCCCGGAGGACATGACCAGCCTGGTGGAACACTTCATCACCCGCTTTGCCGCAGAAGAAGGCCGCAAGATCCGCGGGATCCATCCGGATGCGGCGACCATGCTCCAGCAATATGAATGGCCCGGCAACGTGCGGCAGCTGGAAAACACGGTGTTCCGCGCAGTGGTCCTGTGTGAAAGCGATTTCCTGACCATTTCCGACTTCCCGCAGATCGCCGCCCTTGTGGACGGCTTTGATGCAGAAGTGCCGGCCGCGCCCGTGGCCCCGGCTCAGGTGGAACAGAACGTCTCGGCCATGATCGGCGGTGAACTGCCGCAAACCCACAACACTGCAGGTATGGTGTCCGATGGTGTCGGCTATGGCATTCCTGCGGTCACCGAAGGCGGGCATATCCGCCGGCTGGAGGATGTTGAGGGCGATATGATCCGCCTGGCGCTGGACCGTTACCGCGGACATATGTCCGAAGTTGCCCGAAAACTGGGCATTGGGCGCTCGACTCTGTACCGCAAAGTCAGGGATCTTGGCCTGGAGGACATCGAAAGCGACCAACACGCTGTCAACAGCTAGTGTTGCATCCTTGCAAGATCACAAAGTTTTTTGATCACGCTCGGTTGTGTTGTGCCGGGATCACCTTTAATTGTGATAATACGAAAGAATCAGGGGTTGAGTATGTCCTGATTCCCGCCTGCAAAGGGGAGAGTTAGCGGTGCGAAAAACAATATTTCTCATGGGTGCCGCGCTGGCCCTGACCACGCTGTCCGCCAATGGTCCGGCTGCTCAGGCTACCATACTGGAGCGGGGCAACTTCTCTCAATGGAGCGAGGAGCGCGTTAAACGGCGCGATAAGCTGCGCCGCGAGCGCGTGCGCACCCAAAACAGCAACCGTGATGGTGGCTTTTTTGGCTCCCTGTTCCGGTTTCAGCGTCGGCAATGGACCGATGACGGATCATATTCAGGCAGTCAGGCTGTCACACAGTCAAAGCCTGAATTCTACACCTATCAGCCCAAGGCTTTGGTGGCCCTGTCCGACAAGCGCCTTTCCGGCGATGTTTCAGAAAACAGTTACGCCCGCTGGGTGTTCGATACACTGCGCGTCGGCTCTCAGCCGCGCATGCGGGCCGTGGCCGAAGAGCGCAAAGCCATTCTCGCGTTCTACAAAGAGCGCAAGTTTGAGCCTGTCTGGGTTGGTGAGTATGGCTTGAACACCCGCGGCAAGCGTTTGATTGACGCGTTGTCCCGGGCCCATGAAGAAGGCCTCACAGTTTCGCGCTATCTGCCTCACGTGCTGACCTCGTTCCAGGACATCCCAGAAGAGATGTTTGACGATCCGCGCACGGTGGCTGAGCTTGAAGTGGGTTTGACAGCCAAAGCCCTGAAATTTGCCCGTCACGCCTCTGGCGGCCAGGTGGAGCCCAACAAGATCGGGCGCAGCTTTGACTTAAAACCGCCGCGTGAGGAGCCGGCTAAAGCGCTTGAGGCGCTGGCGGGCTCGCTGCACCCGGAGGAATATCTGGATTCGCTGCATCCGACCCATCCGGTTTACCTGAAGATGAAAGCCCGACTCGCCCGCGAGCGTGGGGCCACCAGCGAAGGCCAGCCGGAGCCGATCTCCACTGAGGGTGGCACGATCCGCTATGGGCGTCAGGACGCTCGGGTCCCGATGATCCGCGCCCGCCTGGAAGCGCTCGGTTTCCTGGAAGCGAAAGCTGAGACCAACGAATTGGGCTATGAGCTCAATACTGAGGACAGCGCTGGTTCTGAAGGCTCTGAGGCCCCTGAAGCCAAAGACCCGTTCTTGTTCGACCGCGATCTGGCAGATGCCGTCCGGGCCTTCCAGGGCTCCAAGCGCCTCAGCCGCGACGGCATTGTGGGCCGGCGCACGATTGCCGCGCTGAACGGCCAGAGCAATGAAAATCTGGAAGAAAAGCTTGAGCTCAACATGGAGCGCATGCGCTGGCTGACCCGCGATCTGGGCACACGCCATATCTTCGTAAACCAGGCCGCCTACATCGCGCAGATGATCGACAATGGGCGCAGGATCCACCAGATGCGCGTCATCGTGGGCAAGCCTAAGCATCCAACCCCGCTGTTCTCTGATGAGATGGAGCGTGTGGTGTTCAATCCTTACTGGAATGTGCCGCGCTCCATCATTGGCGCTGAGTACATGCCGCGCTTGTGGAACGATCCGGGCTATCTGGACCGCAAGGGCTTTGAGGTCATCGACCGCAGAGGTAAGCGCGTCAGCTCTTACAATGTGGATTGGTGGTCTTACAGCGGCAAAACGCTGCCCTATAACGTGCGCCAACCCCCAAGCCGGGGCAACGCGCTGGGCGAAATCAAGTTCATGTTCCCCAATAAGCATGCCGTCTACATGCACGACACGCCGAAACGGAACCTGTTCGACAATGCTGATAGAGCCTACAGCCATGGCTGCGTGCGCGTTCAGAACCCTCGGAAGTTTGCCGAGCTTGTTCTGGGCTGGAGCGCAAACCAGGTCGCGAACGCCGTTGAGGCAGGTCAGAATCGCCCTGTGGAGCTGTCCCAGACCATCCCTGTGCACATGACGTACTTCACCATGTGGCCAGATGATTCGGGTAAGCTGACCTCACGGGCTGATTTTTATCAGCGCGATAAGGCTCTGAAACGGGCGCTTTCCGTGACCCGCGTGGCCTTGCGCTAGATCAAAGCCAAAACGAAAACCTTTTGGTCATAATTAAGCCTCGATTAAGCTTAACCAAGTAGCTTGAAACCTACACGGTGGGCTTGGACCTTGGGGACCAGCCTTGTATACCCGAAACAGCGGTGTGAGTTACGAAACGTGACCGGCATACTAAAGTTGAGGGCAAAGCAAACATACGAGCCAAACGAATAGGTTGGCTCCAACGCCGGTGGAGGGTATGATTTCGAGTGGTGTGTTTTGGGGCAGTGCCTTTCCGTTGAGAACAAAATCAAAAAATAAGCTTGCGGGCATTCCGCTTATCGCAGCCATGCTGGGGATGGGGCTTACCCTTATCACCACGCAGGGCGCTTCAGGTGCAACAGAGCGGCGCCTGGCGTTCTATATGGTGCACACCAAAGAAACCATCGACATCGTCTACAAGCGCAACGGGAAGTACATTCCCTCAGCCATCAAAAAGCTGAACTGGTTTATGCGCGACTGGCGCCGCGACGAGCCAACCAAGATGGACCCAAGGTCTATGACCTGGTCTGGGAACTGCGCACCGAACTGGGCTCCAAGAAACCGGCCCACGTGATCAGCGGCTACCGCTCCTTGAAGACCAACAACATGCTTCGGCGTAAAGGCCGCCGTGTGGCCCGCCGGTCTCAACACACCGCAGGGCGGGCCATCGATCTGGTGTTCCCTGATGTGCCGATCGTAAAGCTGCGCAACAACGCCCTGGTTAAGCGCCGTGGCGGAGTTGGCTACTATCCGCGTTCCGGCGCCATGGGCTTTGTCCACGTGGACACAGGGCGCGTGCGCCACTGGCCGCGCATGAGCCAGAAGCGCCTGGCCTCTATTTTCCGTAACCACAAGAAACGCAACGTGAAGACCTTGTGGGCGGCGGCAGAGAAGCCGAAGAGCGCGCCTAAGAAGAAGATTCAATCCGGTCCTGTTCAGATCGCAAACGTGAGCGCTGGCGCTCAAAAGGCTCTGAACAACAAGATCGCCAATGTGGCGGCTCCGAAACCGCAGTCCAAGCCTCTGGCCGTGATTGCCGCTTTGGAAACCCAGCGTGCCAATGCTCTGGCCCTGAAAGCCCAGCAGGCTGCGCTTCAGCAACAGCTTGAACTGATCAGCCGCGAAGACATTAACATCCAGCCGGCCTCCACCAGCCCGCAATTGGCCAACTTCGCGAGCAAGGGTAATTCTCAGCTCGGCCTGCGCGGCGGACGCTTGGAGCACAAGCCGCTCGAAATCACGCCGCAAACTGCACCGGTCACCACCGCAAGCGTGGCCCCGCAGGAAGAGCCCACAGACAGCTTCTGGGGCCTTAAAGGCACCTTCAATTTCTTCCCGCTGTCTCTGTTCCGTCAGGACGGCGCCCCGCAGCGCTTCCAGGTTGATGTGCCCAATCCGGGCCAGCCGGCCACTGGCGATGCAGACGTTTACAGCACCAGCAGCGCCCGCACCGTTCCGGTTGAAGTGGCGTCTCTTGGTGGCTCTGTGCCGAAGCAGCCTCTGCGCTATAAGCTGTCCCCCACTCAGCTTGCCAAGATTGCAAGTCAGGTGGTCAACAGAAACGGCAAGACAAGCCTGATCCGCACACGTGCTGTTCAGCTGATCCGTCCGGTTCAGCGTCCGCTCAGCCAGATCGAGCTGGATGCAAAGATCAGAGCCGAGCTGGCCGCAGTGGAGCCCAAGCCTCTCAACTTCGAGTAAGCTTTCCCGTCTGATGGAGCGCGTGAAG
>JBCDIP010000270.1:0-5185 GCA_038748855.1 Pseudomonadota bacterium | reverse complement strand
GCCTCAAGTAGATGTTCACATGCTCCCAGAAGAGCTCCGGACCACCGGCCCGAATGTGGTCTCCTTAGGCAACACCGGGCATCGCGAACTGTGGATGATCGAACGGGCGGCGATTGAACAAGCCATCGGTGAGTGTGACGGCTCTGTTCCTCAAGCAGCAAAGCGGCTTGGCGTCAGCCCTTCCACCCTCTACCGCAAGCGGGAAGCTTGGCTCGGAAAATCGCTGGAAACCTAAGGTTAACCACCATAAATCAGGTCAGACAAAACGTCTGGTTGTTGAAGGTTGATCAACTTTTTGTGGCAATACTGCCTGCGATGGTGCGCAGGGGGCGCCCGCCGGAAAAGTTGAGGCAGACAGACATGACGGCGATGCAGGCGTTGAAAGATCTATCGACGCAAACTGAGAGATACCGGCATAATGAGTTTCCTGAAACCACGGTTGATCGCCTGTCTATTTCAGTGATCGGCTTGGGGTATGTTGGGGCGGTTACCCTGGGGTGCCTCGCCAATCTCGGCTTCCACATGTATGGCGCCGACATCATTGAGAAGAAATCCAATGCGGTGAACGCTGGGCGGTCCACGGTCGATGAGGAAGGCCTGGGTGATCTCCTGCGGGACTCCGTGGCCCGGGGATTGGTCCAAGCGTCAACGGACGTGAAGGCGGCCATCCGGGCCAGCGACATGACATTCCTGTGCGTCGGCACTCCCGAAGGCGTTGATGCGGCGGACAATTTCGACGCAATCCGTGAAGCCGCCCGCACGGTTGGTGAGGTTTTGGCAGAAAAGGACGGCTACCACGTGGTGGTCGTGCGCAGCTCTGCACCTCCTGGAACCACAATGAACGTGGTGGTGCCGATCCTGGAAGAGGCGTCCGGCAAGACCCTCAACACAGGATTTGGAGTTTGCTTTAACCCCCAATTCCTACGTGAAGGCGTAGCTGTGGCCGATTTTTATGCGCCCTCCAAGACCGTTATAGGCGCGTCCGACCACCGGGCCGCGGCCATGCTTGCCAGTGTCTATCGCCTGGTGGATGACCGCATCTTGATGTGCAACATCACCGCAGCGGAGATGGTCAAATACATCGACAATGTCTGGCATGCCACCAAAGTGACCTTTGCTAACGAGGTGGGCCGGCTCTGCAAAGCAGTGGAGATTGACAGCCACGAGGTGATGAACATCTTCGTGCAGGATCAGAAGCTGAACCTTTCCCCCTATTATCTGAAGCCAGGCTTCGCCTTTGGCGGATCGTGCCTGCCCCAAGAGGTGCGGGCCATCGAGGATCTGGCCAAGAGTTTCCAGATCCAAACGCCCTTGTTCCAGTCCATCCTTGCCTCCAATGCGATGCAGATCGAGGAAGGCTTGAGGATGATCCGGAAGTTCCCGGGCAAGCGCATTGGTTTCCTGGGGGTGGCTTTTAAGTGCGATTCAGATGATCTGCGCGACAGTCCGGCTCTAGAGCTGATGGCCGCGTTGCTGAATGACGGCACGGGCTTTTCGGCTTTCGATCCAAGCCTGCGCATCTCAGACGTCTCCCGTGGCCATTTTGAAGATGTGCGCCGCGCCCGTCCAAAACTGAACGAGCTGTTGGACTATCTGCCCAAATTGCTGAGGCCGAACCTTGAAGAGGTGATCGCCGAATCCGATGTGTTGGTGATTTCTCATAACAAGGACTACTACCGCCAGGCGGTGTTGCGCCGGCCAAAAGGCACCCATGTGATCGACCTGGTGCGCCTGTTCAAAGACGTGCCAGATGATCCCACTTATCATGGGATATCGTGGTAGATTTGCATCACCCGATTGGTTTGCTCTGTGGACACGTCGCGAGTCCGGTTTACAGGCCCCGCTCTCATTGCTAAGAGACGCCCCTGAAGGGGTCCATCACAGTCCTGACCTGACAAGCGCGGGGCCATGGGGAAAAGGCAAGCAAAATGAAGCTTGTAGCGGGCAACAGCAATCGCGCGTTGGCAGAAGCGATTGCGGCATACCTAAACATACCCTTGGGCAAGTGCCTGGTGCGCCGTTTCGCGGACATGGAGGTGTTCGTCGAAGTGCAGGAAAACGTGCGCGGAGAGGACGTCTTCGTCGTCCAGTCTACCTCATTCCCCGCCAATGACCACTTGATGGAACTGCTGATCATCATTGACGCGCTGCGGCGCTCTTCAGCTCAGCGCATCACGGCGGTGCTGCCGTACTTCGGCTATGCCCGCCAAGACCGCAAGCCCGGGCCGAGAACACCAATCTCTGCCAAACTGGTGGCCAATCTGATCACACGGGCCGGCGCAGACCGGGTTATGACCCTGGATCTGCATGCCGGCCAGATCCAAGGTTTCTTCGACATTCCGACCGACAACCTGTTCGCAGCCCCGGTCATGGTGCGCGATATTCAAGAGCGCTACAACGGCAACAAGCTGATGGTTGTGTCACCTGACGTGGGCGGCGTGGTCCGCGCACGTGGCTTGGCAAAGCGCTTTGATGCCCCGTTGGCGATCGTGGATAAGCGCCGTGAGCGGGCTGGCGAATCTGAAGTCATGAACATCATTGGTGACGTGGAAGGTCATTCCTGCATCCTTGTGGATGACATCGTGGATTCCGGTGGCACGCTGTGCAACGCCGCTGAGGCCCTTCTGGCCCAAGGGGCAACGGATGTGTCCGCCTATATCACTCATGGCGTTCTTTCCGGCGGGGCTGTGGCGCGCATCACCTCTTCGAAGCTTAAGGAATTGGTGGTGACCGATTCCATCCAAGCCACTGAGGCCGTACGCGTTTCCGCCAACATCCGGGTGCTCTCAATTGCCCCGCTTATTGGCGAAGCTGTGGGCCGTACCGCTCGCGAAGAAAGCGTCTCCAGCCTCTTCCACTAAACGTCTTGTCGCCGCGCTGCCCTTGCGCCAATATTTGACCTCCATAGCAAAGGGTCAAACGCGATGACGCACGGCGCGAATGCAATCGAGATCAGAAAGATGTCTCCGTCTCTGGGGGCTGAGATTTTCGGGGTCAACTTGGCTGGCGGCGTGGATGATGAGACCTTTGCCACCATCCGGCAGGCCTTTGTGGATCACAGTGTCATCTTCTTTAGAGACCAGGACCTGAAGCCGGAAGACCACATTGCCTTCGCCGAGCGCTGGAACAAGATCAATATCAACCGGTTTTTTCATCCGGTTGACGGCTATCCGATGATTGCCGAGGTGCGCAAGGAGCCGGAAGACAAGCAGAACATCGGCAGCAACTGGCACACCGATCACTCCTACGACCAAGTCCCGGCCATGGGTTCGGTGCTCTACGCGCTGGAGACCCCGCCGGTGGGCGGCGACACGTTGTTTTCCAGCATGTATGAAGCCTACGAGACCCTGTCGGACGGTTTGAAGTCGATGTTGGACGGCCTGAGCGCCCATCATTCCTCCCGCCACGCCTTTGGAGCAAAACGCGCTGATGAGGCCACAAAAACCGGTCGCATTGGAAATGCCGAACTGGCCACCCAGGATGCAGTGCACCCGGTGGTCATCACCCACCCCATGAGCGGTCGCAAAGCGCTCTATGTGAACCCGGACTTCACGCTGGGGTTTGTGGGCTGGACTGAGGAGGAATCCAAGCCGTTGCTGGATTACCTTTACGCCCATGCCAGCCGGCCGGAATTCACTCGCCGTTTCTCATGGGCTGAAGGTTCTGTGGCGTTCTGGGACAACCGGGCGACATGGCACCGTGCCTTGAACGACTATCACGGTCACCGCCGGCTGATGCACCGCATCACCGTGGAGGGCGTTGCTCTCAACTAGCAGAGGAGGGGGCTTAACGGCGCCGGAAGTTCTTGCGCTGCTGGGCGCGGGTCGAGGGCGCACGCTCATCTTTATGACGATAGATGATGCGGCCTTTGTCCAGGTCATAAGGGGTCATCTCAATGGTGACCCTATCGCCCACCAGGGTGCGGATGCGGTTCTTTTTCATCCGGCCGGCCAGGTAAGCAACAATCTCATGCTCGTTCTCCAGCACAACCCGAAAGCGGGAATCGGGGAGCACGTCTACGACGGTGCCTTCAAACTCGAGCAGTTCTTCTTTTGACATGTTTAGGTATCTTGGTCCTTTTCGCAAATTATCGGCCGGGTTTTTAAGGCCGCGTGTGACGCCTTATGCCGCTGATGGGGCGAAGAATCAAGGAATTAGGCCGGTCCTCTCGGTTTTCCCGCCGGAAGGGCCATCAATTTATCGCGCGTTGAGCAACTTTTTTAACCGATCTGTCGATTTGCCCCATGATCGTTCGACCTATCAGTGAGGGCTTGCAATCAGGCAGCCTGAATTGGAGGATAAGACTATGCAATACATGTTTCTGATCTATAGCGCTGAGCAGGATGAGCCGGTCCCAGGCACGGCAGAGTTTGACGAAATGATGAATGGCTATCACGCCTTCACCGAGGAAGTTCAACAGGCCGGGATCTTCCGCGAAGGCGCGCCTTTGGAAAAGGTGGAGACGGCCACCACCGTACGCGTGCGTAGCGGGTCTGCCAGTGTGGTGGATGGGCCCTTCGCTGAAACCAAGGAAGTGCTGGGCGGCTATTACATTCTGGAGTGCAAGGATCTGGATGAGGCAACGGCCTATGCGGCGAAGATCCCCACGGCCGCCTATGGCTCCATTGAGGTGCGCCCGGTCATGGATATGTGACGGAAGGCTGCGCTGCACGTCATGGATCTTGTGCCGCAAAACGCCCATTCGGTGATCACGCGCGTGGTGCGCGAGGAGTGGGGGCGGGTGCTGTCCGCCCTCATGTCCTTTTGCCGCGATCTCGATCTTGCCGAAGACGCACTGCAAGAGGCCCTGCTTGCTGCACTCAAGAGCTGGCCGATTGATGGGGTGCCCAAGGTACCTCGAGCCTGGCTCTTAGCGACAGCCAAGCGCCGGGCCATCGACCGCATGCGGAGGAGCACAAACTTTGACAAGAAACGCGACGAATATGAACTGCTCCAAGCGCTGGCCGACGCGCCGGAGGCTGGTGAAGCTGATCAGCCTATTCCGGATGAGCGTTTGAAGCTGGTCTTCACCTGCTGCCATCCGGCCCTGCCTGAGGAAGCGCGCATCGCGCTTACCTTGCGCACGGTGTGCGGGCTCAGCACAAGCGAGATTGCTCGCGCCTTCCTGGCGAGCGAGGCCACTATGGCTCAGCGCCTGGTGCGGGCAAAGCGCAAGATCCGGGAT
>JBCDIP010000269.1:0-5191 GCA_038748855.1 Pseudomonadota bacterium | reverse complement strand
GCAAGTTCTGCTCTGCCGTGGGGGAGCGGTAAAGGCCGTCTTGCGGGAATGCCACGAGCTGCAGGTCAATGTATGGGGCGACTTTGGATCTGACCTCCAGCAAGGCTTCAACACCCTTCAGCTCGTCATCGCACACGTCCACGTGGCTCCTTATGGCGAGCAGCCCTTGGGAGACGGCCAAGTCGCAATAGCGCAGCGCCCGCTCGACAATCTCATCCACTGTTTGCAAGGGTTTTAGTTCGCCCCAAAGTGATATGCCTTCCAGCAAGGTGCCGGACTGGTTGAGCCGGGGGCGGCCGAGCGAAAGGGTGGCGTCCATGTGGAAGTGGGGATCCACAAAGGGCGGGGAGACCAACATGCCCTCCGCTTCAATGACTGTCACCGCTTCGGCCTCAAGGTTCGGTTCAACGGTGACGATCCTGCCGTCGCGTGCGGCGATATCCAAACCGCTGCGCCCATCGGGCAGGGTGGCACCTCGTATGATCAGCTCAAAGCTCATGGGGTTATGCTCCTGCCTATCGCTGTCCTTTGAACCATGGGGTCAGCAGCGCTCTTGGATAATCCGCCCCGCGTGCGGCGATGACAAGGGCGATGATCGACAACACGTAAGGGGCCATGAGGAAGATCTCGCCCGGCACCACTGCGCCCACCTCGGTCTGCAGGCGCACCTGATACGCCTCAAACGCCCCGAACAGGAGTGCGCCCAACAACGCCTTCTTGGGTCGCCAGGAGGCAAAGACCGTAAGCGCGATGCAGATCCAGCCGCGCCCGTTCACCATGCCGAAGAAGAAGGCATCGAATGCGGCCATTGTCAAAAACGCACCGCCAATGGCCATCAGGGCAGAGCCAGCCATCACGGCGCCGATCCTGAGGCCGTAGACGGAGAGCCCTTGGCTGTCCACGGAAGACGGGTTGTCGCCAACTGCCCGAATGGCAAGCCCTAAGGGTGTGCGGGCCATGACCCACGCCACGAAGAACACCAGCGCAATGGCGATGTAGGTCATGATCGTGTGTTGGAAGAGTGCCGGGCCGAGAAACGGGATGTCCGACAGCAGCGGAAGGGTCAACGGCTGGAAGGGCTCAATCCGAGGTGGCGAGGTCACGTCCGGCAGGGCTGTGCGGTAGGTGAAATAGGCCGCGCTGGTGGCGAGCATAGTCACCCCAATCCCCGAAACGTGCTGTGAGAGCCCCAGGGGTACTGTCAAGATGGCATGGATCAGGCCGATCATCGCTCCCACTATGGCAGCAACCAGAATGCCTCCGAAGAGCCCTGCGCCCAGCCAGACGGCCATCCAGCCGGCCATGGCGCCTGCGGTAAAAATGCCTTCAATGCCCAGGTTCAGAACGCCTGCGCGCTCGCAGATGAGGGCGCCCAAGGTGCCGAAGATGAGCGGTGTGGCAATGCGGACAGCAGCCGCCCAGAAGTTCGCAGACAGGAAGATCTCCAGAAATTCCATGGCGTCAGGCCTCTCCGCCGCGCAGGCCCAGCCAGCGAATGCGGTAGCGGATGGAAAAACCCGCCACCAGTACGGAGAGCAAGGCAAGGGCCACCACCAGATCTGCCAGGTAGCTGGAGACCCCAATGGCCCGGCTCATGGAATCCGCGCCGACGAAGACGCCGGCTATGAAGATCGAAGAAATCACAACGCCCACGGGCGACAGTCTGGCCAACATGGCCACCACGATCCCGGCATAGCCGAAGCCAGGGGATATGTCGGACGTGAGATAGCCCTTCAACCCGATCACCTCACTGGTGCCGGCAAGACCGGCCAGGGCGCCTGAGATGGCCGCAGCCTTCAGCATGGTGCCGTTCACCGAGATGCCTGCATGCCGGGCTGCGTCCGGGTTCTCGCCGACGGCTCTCAGCTCAAATCCGAGCACGGTGTGACGCATAACGATGGTGATCGCCGTTGCTGCCGCCAGGCTCACGAGCAGGCCTGCATGCACCCGATATTTCTCGAACAAGGCGGGCAGGGTGGCTTCGTCGACGATGGGCTCAGACTGTGGCCAGCCGAGTGACATGGGGTCTTTCAACCAGCCCTGCAGGGCCATTTGGACGAAGAGGAGAATGATGAAGTTCAAGAGAAGTGTGGTGACCACTTCGTCGGTCTTGAAGCGTGTTTTCAGATAGGCCGGGCCGATGAGCCCAATGGCACCTGCTGAGGCGCCGGCGAGCAAAACCAGAGGCACGAGTACCCAGGCGGGGCCCGACACCGCGCCAGTGCCCACAATCACGGCAGCCAGCGCACCAAGGTAGAACTGACCTTCTCCGCCAATGTTCCAGAGTTTGGCGCGGAAGGCGACCGCGGCCGCCAGTCCGGTTAGGATCAACGGTGTGGCGCGGGTCAGGGTTTCGGAGAATGCGAAGGCGGACCCGAATGCCCCTTTGACCATGAGCCCATAGGCTTCAAACAGATTTTGCCCTGCCGCCAAGAGAGGGATGGCGGCGAGCGCAAGGGCACATACGACGGCGGCAAACGGGGCCAGGAGCGCCAGTGCGCGCGAAGGTGTGGTGCGGGGTTCCAGCCGGATCATGAGGCTTTCGCCTCCGGGCTGTGGCCTGCCATCATCAGCCCCACGGCGGCCCGGTCGAGTGCCTCGGTCGGGCCTGCATCATCGAGATGGCCCGCGTGGATCACATAGATCCTGTCCGTGAGGGTGAAGAGCTCGTCCAAGTCTTCTGAGATCAAGATCACGGCGGCATCGCGTTCGCGCGCGGCGAGCAGGCGCCTGTGCACCTCTGTTTGGGCGCCCACATCCAGGCCTCGCGTGGGCTGGTTGGCCAGAATGAGTTTTGGTTCGTTTTCCAGGACCCGGGCCAGAATGAGTTTCTGCATATTGCCGCCGGACAGAAGGCGTGCCGAGGCGTCCGGGCCGGAGCAGCGGATGTCGAACGCATCGATCGCCTCCTGCGCGTGGGTCTGGAAGCCCTGAAAACGCAGGAACCCATTGCTTGAGAACCGGTCGTCCTTCAGGGTTTCAATGGCCAGGTTTTCCGCAACCGTCATGGCCCCGACCACGCCGTCATGGTGGCGGTCTTCGGGGATCCGGCCGATGCCGGCCGACATAAATGTGCGGGGGGAAAAAGTGGTGACTTCGGTGCCGCAGAACTCAACCCTCCCGGCTTCAGGTTCCACGAGGCCTGAGATCAATGAGGCCAGGGCCGTCTGCCCATTGCCCGCCACTCCGGCAATCCCCACCACCTCGCGTTCGTGTACCTGCATGGAGACCGCGTGCAAGGTGCGCCGGGCATCGCTGCCGCCCACATGAACCTGGTCCAGCTGCAGGACGATATCGCCCGGGCTCATAGGCGCGCGCTGGCTGGCCGGAACTTCGCGGCCCACCATCAATTCTGCAATCTTGCCGCGGTCTGCATCCTCCGTGTTCAGTTCGCCCACCAGGGCGCCGCCGCGCAGAACCGCAATGCGGTGGGAGGCGGCCAACACTTCGTGCAGCTTGTGGGAGATGAAGATCACCGTGAGGCCGGCTGCTGCCAGCTTTTCGACGACTTGGAAGAGGCCCTCAGATTCTTGCGGGGTCAGCACGGCCGTTGGTTCGTCCAGAACCAGGATCCGGGCATCGCGGAAGAGGGCCTTTAAAATCTCCACCCGTTGCTTTTCGCCCACGGTGAGCGACGACACGGGCGTGTCGAGGTCAACCCCCAGACCGCTGTCGGTGATGATCTTCTCCACCTTCGCCCGGGCAGCGCTCCGTCCCCGGGCGAGGCCGAAGATGGATTCCACGCCCAATAGGATGTTCTCAAACCCGGTGAGGTTTTCCGCCAGGGTGAAATGCTGGTGTACCATGCCGATGCCCGCATCAAGGGCGGCTTGCGGGGAGCCGGGCGGCAGATGCTCCAGCGCGCCGGTTTCCCCCGCCACCAGGATCTCGCCCTCGTCGGCCACATAATGACCGAACAGAATGTTCATTAAAGTGGTCTTGCCGGCACCATTTTCCCCCAGCAACGCCACCACATCGCCCTGGTGAAGGGTGAGTGAGACGTCCTCGTTGGCGGTGAGAGCGCCAAAGCGCTTGGTGATGCCCGCAATCTTCAAGACCACGGGCGCAAGCTCTTGGTGAGCTTGCGCCTCTTGGGATTGGCCTGCCAAAGAACTAGCCGTCGGACTTGGGTTCTTCGTCGTTGATCTTCACGGTGAAGGCGCCGCTGAGGATCTCCTTCTCCTTGGCCTTCACGGCAGCGACCATTTCGGCAGAGACCAGCTTGTCATCATAAACCAGGCTGCCGCCGCCATGCTCCATAAAGCTGAAGACGCCGTAGTCCTCGGCCTTGAAGTTACCGGCCTTCACTGCTGCGATGGCCTTATCAATTGTGGGTTCCATGTGCCAGATGGCGCTGGCGAGGATCGTGCCCGGGTAGTCTCCGGCCGTGTCGATCACGTTGCCGATGGCCTTGATGCCCCGTTCCTTAGCTGCATCGGAGACGCCGAAGCGTTCCGCATACATGACGTCCGCGCCCTTATCAATCATGGCAAAGGCACTCTCTTTGGCCTTGGGCGGGTCATACCAGGAGTTGATGAAGGTCACCAGGAACTTGGCGTCCGGGTTCACAGAGCGGGCTCCGTCCATAAACGCATGCATCAGGCGATTTACTTCCGGAATGGCAAAACCGCCCACCATGCCGATCAGGTTGGACTTAGTCTCCGCACCGGCGATCATGCCTGTGAGGTAGCTGGGTTCGTGAATGAAGTTGTCAAAGACGGAGAAATTGGGCTCAGCCGGCTTGAAGGATGAGCCGAGCAGCATGGCCACTTTGGGATAGTTCTTCGCCACTTTCCGCGCGGCGCGCTCCACTGCAAAGGCTTCGCCGACAATCAGCTGAACGCCCTTCTCTGCATATTCGCGCATGACACGCTCATAGTCGGTGTTGGCTACGTTTTCAGACCACTCATAGGTGATATCGCCCCGGTCTTTTGCGGCATTGAGCGCCTTATGGATGCGTCCCACCCATTGCTGCTCCACCGGCACGGTGTAGATCGCTGCCACTTTCAACTCCTCCGCCGCGGCGGCCGGCAGAACGCCCATGGCGGCTGCGCTGGCGGCGCCGGCGAGAACCGTGCGCCGGGACAGAATAATGGATTTTTGCTTGCTCATCTTCTTCTCCGTTCTTGATGAGCGGCGGCGCGCGTTGCCAGTGAACTTAACCCGGCATTTAACACTGCATGCCCCAACG
>JBCDIP010000268.1:0-5193 GCA_038748855.1 Pseudomonadota bacterium | reverse complement strand
CGCAGAGCACCGAAAAACGGAGAAGCGACCGTGGACCAAACTGCATCCAGAGGACGCGCCCGCATTGGCGTTGTGGTGCCGGTATCCAATTGCAATCTTGAGCCGGATATGGGCCTGCTCCGCCCCGATGGCGTGTCGGTCCATTTCGCGAGGGCGGGCGGCTACGACTTGGATCAGGTTCCGGACGCAGACCAAATGCGCCAGTTTGCTCTCTCCTCTCTGGATCAGGTGATTGCCGACTTGGCCGCGGTGCGACCGCACTTTGTGCTCTATGGCTGCACTTCAGCAACCCTCGCCCATGGTCCGGCCTTCGACCAGGAGTTCTCCGCCAGCATCACCCAACGTGCAGGGGTCGGTGCCGCCACCGCAGCAGGCGCTCTGGTCTTTGCGCTTACGACGCTCGGTGTCCGGAAAATTGCGTTCAGCTCACCCTATGTCGCTGCGCTCAATGACGATGCCATCGGCTTTCTGGATGCGTCAGGCTTTGAGACTGTCTCACGGAAGGACTTTGAGAAAGACCTCGGCAACTACGGCCAGGGCGAGCTGACGCCAGAGGACGCCTATGCGCTGGGCAAGGCGGCTGACTGCGCTGATGCTGAAGCCCTCGTCTTATCCTGCACGGAGCTCAGGGCCGTCGAAGCGATCACAGCTCTAGAACGCAATTTGGACAAGCCGGTCGTCACAAGCAATCAGGCGCTGATGTTCACGGCGGCCGTCAAGCTGGGCCTCGACCCAACCTCGGTTCCCGCATACGGACAGCTGCTCAGCAAAACCACTTTGGAGAGCGCTCAAACCTCAGGTTCAGTGGCTGCGTAAGCCTACAGTACAACGCAGGTTCAGCTAAGTGGAACGGTGCACAAATTGTGGCCGGAATAGAATTTCTGCTCTTGTGTCAGCAGTTTAAGCGGATCGAATTTAGTCCGTACTCGCCACAATTCGGCCAAAATATGGTTAATATCCTGTGTATGTTCAAACATGCTTAACAAAACACTACACCTGAGGTTAAGCATGGCGAGTTGTTAGGCACCGTGTCTTTGGGGATTCTAAGCCTAGGGTGTGTATTGAGTAGGCGGGTAACGCCTGGAGGGGATCCATGCGTGGATTTATTCTCATCGCCAGCGTGGCGATTTTGTTGAGTGGATGTGTGAGTTCTGGAACGAGCTCAACGAAAGCTTATAGAGTTGCGAGCGCAGGACATGATCGCGGAATCACGTCCTCCAGCCTCAAGCCAAGGAAAACCCGGGTTGCCAAGAAGCGTGTCAAACGCAAGAAGCGGCGTGTCCAGATCGCAAGCCGTCAACAGCCCGTGCGCATGGGCAAATCTGACTTCAGGCAATACCAGGTGGCAAAAGTCCGCAAAGTGCGCGGACGCAAGGCGCGCCGCAAGTTTCGCAAGCGCATCGCTCGGGCGCGCACCCGCGGTCGCTTGACCACAGCGCGTAAGAGCAAGGTCATGGCAGCCGTGAGGAGCCATGCCCGTAGAGCCGGTATCTCTCAATCCATGGCTCTGGCCGTTGTGCGCCAAGAGAGTTCCTTTAACCCCAAAGCGCGCGGCAGCGTCGGCGAGATCGGCCTCATGCAGGTCAAGTGCGCAACGGCTCGCTCGGTTGGCTACAAGGGCTCCTGCAAAGGTCTCTACAACGTCGACACCAATCTGAAATATGGCATGCGCTATCTGAAAAAGGCGCTTAAGCGGGGGAGCGTGGGCTACTACAATGCCGGCATCTACGCCAAAAGGCTTCCTAAACAAGCCCGCAAATATGCCAGCTCGGTAAGACGCAAACAGCGCAACTACTGAGCTCTAAGGATCGGTCCGTTCACCCCATAATGAACGGATCGGCCATGGGCTGACCGGTCACCTCGATCATCGTTCCCTTGGTTTCCGTAAAGTCGCGGATTGCATCGATCCCTGCCTCACGCCCATAACCGCTGTTTCTAAAACCTCCAAACGGCGTCAGCACCGAAGAGCGCCGATAGGTGTTGACCCAAATTCTCCCGGCTCTGATTGCCCTGGCCATGCGGATACCGCGGGCGGAATCGCGTGTGAATACGCCGCCCGCGAAGGCAAACTCCGTGCCGTTCGCCAAGGCCACCGCCTCTGCCTCGTTTTTGAATTTCAGAACGCTGAGGATGGGGGCAAACAGCTCGGTCTGAACACACGGCAGGCTCTGATCATCGCACTCAAGAATGGTGGGCTCGTAGTACCATCCCTTGTCCAGGCCCGATGGCCGCCCGCCCCCGGTCACCAACCGTGCGCCTTGATCTAGCGACTGCTGGACAATCCGCTCCGCCCGGTCGCGCTGAGCCACCGTGGCCAGCGGCCCCATCTGAGTGGCTTCATTCAGCGGGTCCCCAACCACCACCTCTTCGGCCCGCGTCTTAAGCCGGCTCAGCATCTCATCATACACACCCGCCTGCAAAATGAGGCGAGAGCCTGCCGCACAGCTTTGCCCGCTTGCCCCGAAGATCCCGGCGAGAACCCCATTCACGGCACTCTCAAGATCTGCATCATCAAACACCACCACGGGGGACTTCCCGCCCAGCTCCAAGCTGAGTTTGGCAATGTTATTGGCGGTGCTCGGGATGATGCGCCGCGCCGTCTCAACGCCTCCGGTGAAGCTAATGCGGTCCACATTGGGATGGGCCGTCAACGCACGGCCGCACGGTTCGCCAAGTCCGGTGATCACATTGAACGTGCCGGGAGGCAGGTCCAGCTCCGCAACGATTGCCGCAAACTCCAGCATGGCCGCAGAGGCATGTTCTGAGGCCTTCACCACCACCGAGTTACCGGCCGCCAGGGCAGGCCCCACCTTGTTGGCGGCAAGCTGGATCTGGGTGTTCCACGGCACGATCGCGGCCACCACGCCCACCGGCTCGTGGGTCACATACATCAGGTTCTGATCGGGCGCCAAGGGCGGCACATAGCCGTTCACCTTGTCAGCAAGCCCGCCATAGAACTCATACATGGCCGCCACGTTGTTGGCCTGCCAGCGGGTCTCGCGGAAGAGCTTGCCCGTATCGATGGTTTCAGTTCGCCCCAACGCTTCCGCATTCGGCTTGATCAGCTCAGCCAGCTGGCGCAGCTTCTTGCCGCGTGCTGTTGGCGAAGTGCGCGGCCAGGGTCCCTCCTCAAATGCGGAGTGCGCAGCCTTAATGGTCCGATCCACATCCGCTTCTGACGCCGCTGGAATCTCCGCCCAGTCTTCTTCTGTTGCCGGATTGGTGGACACAAAGCGTTCGTCGCCTTCCGCTTTGCACCAATCGCCTGCAACGAACATCTCATAGGGTTTCAAGTCAGAGGTCATTTCGGGCCTTCCCATGTGGAATGCGCAACGGTAGCCTCCAGGCTGGCAATTGCAAACCCTCTCAACGGAGCGCCCGTGCCCTTCTCCACGCAAGACCCACGCCTTTACTACGTCCAGGAGGGCAGTGGCCCGGACCTTGTGCTGATCCATGGCGTTGGCTCCCAACATGGGGACTGGGATGGAGTGGTGCGCGCGCTGAACGGCCGCTTCTCTATTCTGCGCTATGACCTTCGCGGACATGGCGCTTCAGCAGCACCTGCGGGCCCTTACGAGATTGAGGACTTCACGGCCGATCTCATCGGTCTGATGGACGAAGTGGGCCTCTTACGCCCTCACGTGACTGGTTTTTCTCTAGGCGGTTTGATTGCCCAGAGCCTGGCACTCACTTATCCGGACCGCGTAAACGCGCTCGCCTTGCTGGGAACGGTTGCCGGCCGAACGCCCGAAGAGCGCGCGCGCGTTGAAGGACGGCTTGAGTTTATCGCCAACTCTCACCCGGCCGATTACTTCGATCAGTCCGTCAGCCGGTGGTTCACCGAAGCATTCCAAGCCGCACACCCTGAAATCATCGAGGCCCGCAAGGCGGTTGTGACGGCTATGGACGGTGCAGCTTATGCGGCCGCCTATCATGCACTGGCCATGACGGACTTTGCCGATCGGTTGAGCGAGATTTCTCATCGCACCCTGGTGGCAACGGGAGAAGACGACATTGGCTCCAACCCGCGCATGGCCCAACTTATAGCAGACACTATCGCAGACAGCAGGTTGGAGATCCTCCCAGGTCTGCGCCATTCCATCTTGTTGGAGGCCCCAGACCGGGTCGCCGGCCTTCTATCTGAGTTCTTAGCTGAGGCAAACTGAGGAGCGAGTGCCATGGAACACATCTGGCGTTGGCCAACTGACAGGGTTCATCATGTATCAGGCTCCGCCGCCACCCTGACGTTCGTGGGCGGTGCAGGCGACTTCGACAGCAATGGCACCATCCGTTCACCGGACAATTTAGAGGCGCAGATCGAAGGCACCCTCAGCAACATTGCAGATGCGCTGGCGGCAGAGAGCTGCACCCTTGCCGATATCATCCGCATCAAAGCTTACTTCACCGCAGATTGTAACGACTGGCAGGTGATTGCTCAGATTGCAGCTTTGTTGCCTGACGATCCCATGCCCTCAATCAGCACGGTACCGGAACCGCTTCAGCCTTTTGCCGGCCAGCAGATTCAGATCCAAGTCATCGCCCAGCGCGGCTGGCGGAACCATGCGGATGTTCGTGTCGCAACCAGGCCTGTGCCGTCGCAATGGGCAGATCAGTTTGAGGGGCGCAACGTCACTGCCGGCCTACGCGCCGGGGAATTCATCACCATTTCAAACCGCACCGCAGAAGAAGCCGACGGTACCTTGGCAGCCCCGGGTGAAGGCGTTGCCCAGAGCCACACGATCATGAGTTTTCACGAAGCCACTTTGGCAGAGCTGGGCGCGGGCATGCAGGATTGCGTGAAGATGGAGGGGCATTTCTTCGGCACCACCCGGGAGGATTGGGCCCCGCTCGCCTTAGCGCGGGCGAGCCACTTTGCAGAACCCGGCCCGCCGGCCACCGTCGTACCCTGCCAGCGCCTCAACCCGGACGGCGCCGTTACCAAGATCGACGTCATGGCCATGCGCCAGAAGCGCCATACGTATGACAAGTACATTCCCCGGGAGGATTTCTGGCCGGACCGGGTATGGGACTGGCCCCTCAACTTGCCCTACAGGCAGGCGATCAGACTGCGCGACATGATCTGGCTGGGCGGCCAGGTTCCCTCAGAGCCGTTTGCAAATACGGGCAAACGCATGATGCCCGGCAATCTGCCGGGTCAAACCCGGCTCACCATGTCAGTGGTGGAGGATCTGT
>JBCDIP010000267.1:0-5194 GCA_038748855.1 Pseudomonadota bacterium | reverse complement strand
GCCAAAAACGCTTTGACCGGCGGAGCCTCGTCCTGTAGAGGCCGATAAATGTTCTCGCAAAAAGAAGTGTTGCCGAGCGAGATGAGCGGTCTGCGCCGGCCCGTCATCATGCTGATGGCCATGTCTGTGGCCATGTACTTCTCCTTTGCGGTCTGGAGCAACCTGCTCAACAACTTCACGATCGAGCGGGCGGGCTTCAGCGGGGAGGAGATCGGTTGGCTGCAGTCGATCCGCGAGATCCCCGGCTTTCTGTCGTTCACCGCTGTGTTCGTGATTATATGGCTGCGTGAGCAGACCTTTGCGCTGGTGTCTCTGGCTTTGCTGGGGCTTGGAACTGCGCTGACCGGCTACTTTCCCGCCGAAGTGGGGCTGTACTGCACCACGTTCCTGATGAGTGTGGGCTTCCATTACTACGAGACCATGAACCAGTCGCTGGCGCTGCAATGGCTGCCGAAGGCCACCGCTCCGCGTCAACTGGGGCAGATCATGCAGGCGGGCGCCTTCGCCACAATCTCCGCCTATGGGATTGTGTGGCTGTGCAACGCCTATCTGGGGCTCGACTATATTCCGATCTATCTCATCGGGGGCGGTCTGACGATCGCCATTGCCGGGCTGCTCTGGCTCACATTCCCGCGTTACAAGGAAGTGGTGCCCCAGCGCAAGGAACTGGTGCTCAGGAAGCGGTATTGGCTCTACTACGCCCTCACGTTCATGGCCGGGGCCAGGCGCCAGATCTTCATCGTCTTTGCCGCCTTCATGATGGTGGAAAAGTTCGGTTTCACCATTGCCCAGGTCTCCATGCTCTACATCGCCAATGCGGTGTTCAACATGTTCTTTGCGCCCATGATCGGCGGGCTGATCGCCAAATGGGGGGAACGGCGCGCGCTGATTTTTGAGTATATCGGTTTGGTGGGGGTGTTCGTGGCCTATGCCTTTGTGGAGAACCCATGGATCGCTGCCGGGCTCTATCTACTCGACCATGCCTTCTTCGCTCTGGCCATTGCGATCAAGACCTATTTCCAGAAGATTGCAGACCCGGCCGATATCGCGCCCACGGCGGGTGTGGCCTTCTCGATCAACCATGTGGCGGCCGTGGGGCTGCCCGTCATGCTGGGCTACATCTGGATCCAGTCCCATTCGGCGGTGTTCCTGATCGGCGCCGGCATGGCTTTTGTATCGCTGGTCTTGTCGTTTCTGGTGCCTCACACTCCCGATCAAGGTAATGAAGGTTCCTTGAGCGGACGCGGTCCTAAACTGCAACCTGCAGAATAAATGAGACTTGTAGCCTCACTTTTTGCGCGTTGTCAGCCAATTTGGCCGAACGAGGAGTTTTGTGACAGTTTTATGACAGCTCCTACGGCTAAATGTAGCGTTTTAATGGGTATTTAAAGCTTGAACCGTTGGAGCCGGGCTCATATATCGGAATTTACGGTGCGTTATTGTTTTGGATTGGTCGCACCCTCGGACCGACGGCACGATGAAACAAATACCCCCCCACGGGCTTCTTTGTTCTCCCCACATCTGAGAGGAATACGGCTGCAGTTTTGCGGGCGGACACCTGTTTGATAATCCAAGTTACCTCGACGGGAAAGGATCCCACGAATGAGCACGAGCGGTACAGTAAAGTTCTTCAATCAGGAGAAAGGCTACGGCTTTATCGCACCCGATGACGGCGGCAAGGACGTGTTCGTCCATGTTTCCGCATTGCAGCGGTCTGGCGTTGCCGGTCTCGATGAAGGCGACAAGGTCACCTTCGATATTGAAGACGATCCGCGTGGTCGCGGCAAGCAGGCCGCAAACATCCAAATGGCCTAACGGCCGAATGGACCTGACGGGCGGCCCCCTCCGCCCGAGATAAGTTGAAACGCCGCCGGGCCCACCCCGGCGGCGTTTTCTATTGGGTCGCGGAGCGCGTTTGATGACGCGTCCAAACGCCTAACCAAAATTGGGCTTACACAACCTCATAGCTGCCGATAGACTGGCCTGCTGTAACACGATCCGGATCTGAGCCCCATGTCGAATGCCTCCACGCGTGACCCGCTGCTGCAGCCTTACCAGCTGAAACATCTCACCTTGCGCAACCGCCTGATGTCGACGGCCCACGAGCCCAATTATCATCATGACGGGATGCCGGCGGATAAGTACCGGCTCTATCATGTGGAGAAATCCAAGGGCGGGATCGCGCTCACCATGACGGCCGGTTCGGCCATTGTCTCGCCGGACAGCCCAGCCGCATTTGGCAACCTCCAGGTCTACAAGGACGAGATCGTCCCGCACGTGAAACGTCTGACCGACGAGTGCCATGAACATGGCGCTGCAGTCATGATCCAGATCACCCATCTTGGCCGGCGCACCAACTGGAACCATTCCGACTGGCTGCCCGTGCTGGCCGCATCACCGGTGCGTGAGCCGGCCCACCGGGCGTTCCCCAAGGAGATGGAAGACTGGGACATTGAGCGCATCATCAAGGACTATGCCTCCGCTGCTCAACGCATGCAGGCCGGCGGCATGGATGGCATTGAGCTGGAATGCTATGGCCACCTGATGGATGGCTTCTGGTCGCCGCTCACCAATGTGCGTGCGGATGAATACAGCACCGAAACATTCGACAACCGCCTGCGCTTTACCAACCGGGTCCTGGATGCCATTCGCGAGGCGGTCGGGCCGGAGTTTATTGTCGGCTGCCGCCTGGTGGCCGATGAAGACAATGTGCGTGGGATCTCGAAGACGGATGGATTGGAAATCTGCCGCCGCCTGGTGGATGGAGGTCAGATTGATTTTCTGAACATCATCCGCGGGCAGGTGGAGCATGATGCCCCGCTCACAAAGGTGATCCCGATTGGCGGCATGCGCTCTGCGCCCCATCTGGACTTTGCCGGTGAGGTGCGTGAAGCCACCAAGTTTCCAGTGTTCCACGCAGCCCGCATCTCTGATGTGGCCACGGCCCGCCATGCGGTGGCTGAAGGTAAGCTTGACATGGTGGGCATGACCCGGCCGCATATTGCTGATCCTCACATCGTCAACAAAGTGGCTGAAGGCAAGGAGCACACGATCCGCCCGTGTGTGGGCGCAACCTATTGCTTGGACCGGATCTATGAAGGGCACGGCACGCTGTGCATCCACAATCCGTCAACCGGCCGGGAAGGTTCGATGCCCCACGTCATCCGGCCCGCGGAGGGATCGCGCCGCAAGGTGGTCATCGTGGGGGCAGGGCCTGCCGGCCTGGAGGCCGCCCGCGTGGCGGGTGAGCGCGGCCACGAGGTGGTGGTGTTCGAGGCGGCCAACGAGCCGGGCGGGCAGATTCGTTTGGCAACTCGGCTTGACCGGCGCAAGGAGCTGATCGGAATTGCCGACTGGCGCGCTGAACGCTGCGAAGAGGCTGGGGTGGAGATGCGGTTCAACATCTTTGCCGAGGCCGCAGATGTTCGGGGCCTGGAGCCGGATGTGGTGATCGTCGCCACCGGCGGCTTGCCGCAGACCCCGGCCTTGGAGGAGGGCGATGATCTGGTGGTCTCCTCGTGGGATATCCTGAGCGGCGATGTGAAGCCGGCAGACGATGTGCTGATGTATGACGATAACGGACAGCATCCGGGCTTCACAGCGGCTGAATTCATCTGCCGCTCCGGCTCAAAGCTGGAGATGATTTCGCCTGAACGCTTCAATGGGCCGGACATTGGCGGCATGAACTATGTGCCCTATGCCCAGGCGTTCCAGGAAACGGGCACCGTGATTACGATCAACACCGATGTGCGGGCTGTGCGCCGCAAAGGCAACAAGCTGGAAGTGGACCTGTGGAGCAAATATACCGGCGGCCCCGCGGGGGAACGCGTGGTGGATCAAGTGGTGGCCGAACATGGCACAGCGCCGCTGGACGAGCTCTATTTTGAGCTGAAAGACGAGAGCCGCAACCGCGGGGAGGTGGACTACCAAGCGCTGATTGATGGCCGGCCGCAAGAGATTGCCACGAACCAGGACGGCGCGTTCCAGCTCTTCCGCATCGGCGATGCGGTAGCCTCCCGCAACATCCACGCGGCCATCTATGATGGCTTGAGGTTCTTGAAGGACCTTTGAGATCAATCAGCTCAGCACAAAATCGAACTCAAGCTTCGCTTTGTCTCCACCGCTCAGACGCGCCGTTGCGGCCTCTTGCGCCTCTTCGCTGCCCAGCCAGCGGAACAGACCATCACGCTCGTTGCCGTCCTCGCCGGGGAAGTACATCTGGGTGATCAGCTCTTGCTTGCCGTCTTGCACGATCCGGAAGTGGAGGTGGCGGGTGCGGCCGGGATAAAGACCGGGGAGGACCGTGCGGAAGCGGTAGGCCCCATCTTTGTCTGCCGCCACCGCGCCGAAGCCTTGGAAGTGCGGGTCCCGGGGCCGCGAGTTGCTGTCGCCGGAATGGTGGTACCGGCCATAGGTGTTGGCCTGCCAGAGCTCTACGATCGTGCCAGGCAGGGGGGCAGCTTTTTCGTTCATCACCCGGCCTGTCAGCTCAATCACGTCTCCTTCCGCCTTGCCGCCTGCAAACTGAGTGAGATCCATGTCTGAATCGTCCGGGATGGTCTCTGGATAGAACGGTCCTTCGGCTTGCCGAGGGGTGAGAACGGCAGCTTGCAGCGGAGTGGCCACAGCCAGCCCCATAGCCCCGGCCAGAAGGGATCTGCGGTTTGGAACGGTCAGGGTCATGAATTCAGCTCTCTGGTGTTGCCTACACGCTGGATATAGGCTGGAGCACGAACTTGTCCACAAGGTGACGGCCTCAGAAGCCTTTGTTTATGCTCACATATTGTTGAAGCTGTGGACCTTGTGTGGAGAACTGCTATTCGCCGGTGACAGAGGGCAAAATTCATCGCAATCTCTGTCTTGTAAGGTTCTTGAGGGTTCGGAGGTTGGTGTTACCGAACAATGCTCTGGGAGCTTTGCAGGTTCCGGGTTAACCGGGATGGGCAAGCCAGCAGGATGGGTGAGCGTTTCGGCGCAAGGTTGTTTTGCAGGAGGGTTCATCTGGTTCAGCAAACCGGCTGATTGAGAGCACTCCGGTGTTTTTGGTTGGAACGGGGCTTGGGCCGGCGCCAAGAGAAATTGCGGGCTTTGAATTTCGGTTTGGACTTCGCTTGGGATCTTGGGGTCAGGTTAACATGCACCACTGGGCACGTCTTCACTGCGGGGCCGGTGCGGCCTTCGGGTTCGGCGGCAG
>JBCDIP010000266.1:0-5200 GCA_038748855.1 Pseudomonadota bacterium | reverse complement strand
GATCTGGTGCAAAACCGCGCCATTGTGGCCAAGGGAGGCTCTGTGCGCTCTCGCGAGCGCCATGTGTCCCGCGGCAAGCTTTTGCCGCGCGACCGGGTCAGTGAGCTGTTGGACCCGGGCACGCCGTTCCTGGAAACCTCGCCCATGGCGGCGTGGGACATGTATGAGGGCGACTACCACTCGGCCGGCATCATCACCGGCATCGGCCGGATCTCTGGCCGTGAATGCATGATCATCTGCAACGATGCCACCATCAAAGGCGGCACCTACGTGCCCATGACGGTGAAGAAGCATCTGCGGGCCCAAGAGATCGCCATGGAGAACCGGCTGCCCTGCATCTACCTTGTAGATTCTGGCGGTGCGAACCTGCCACACCAGACCGATGTGTTCCCCGACAAGAACCATTTCGGCCGGGCCTTCTATAACCAGGCCAACATGTCCGCCATGGGCATTCCGCAGATTGCCTGCGTTATGGGCTCGTGCACAGCGGGCGGCGCCTATGTGCCGGCCATGTGCGATCAGGCAATCATCGTGAAAGAGCAGGGCACCATCTTCCTGGCCGGCCCGCCACTGCTGAAGGCCGCCACGGGCGAGGTGGTGACGGCCGAGGACCTTGGCGGGGCCGATGTGCATGCGCGCCAGAGCGGTGTGGCGGACTATTATGCGATGGACGACAGCCATGCGCTGGCCATCGTGCGCGAGCTCATTGCCGCCTCCAATTGGGAGAAGAAGCCGAACATCGTTCTGCGTGATCCGGTTGAGCCCCTGTTCGACCCGGCCGAGATCAACGGCATCATCCCACCCACCTTCGCCAAACCCTATGATGTGCGTGAGGTGATTGCCCGCCTGGTGGATGGCTCGCAGTTTGACGAGTTCAAGAAGCTCTACGGCACCACGCTGATCACCGGCTTTGCTCATATCTGGGGCATCCCGGTGGGGATCGTTGCCAACAATGGCATTCTCTATTCAGAGAGCTCACTGAAAGCCGCGCACTTTGTTGAGCTGTGCTGTCAGCGCAAGATCCCGCTTTTGTTCCTGCAGAACATCTCCGGCTACATGGTGGGCCAGAAATATGAGGCCGCCGGCATTGCCAAGGACGGCGCAAAGATGGTGGCCGCCGTCGCCTGCGCCAATGTGCCGAAGATCACGGTGATCATTGGCGGCTCTTTTGGGGCAGGCAATTATGGCATGTGCGGCCGGGGCTATTCTCCGCGGTTCTTGTTCATGTGGCCCAATGCCCGCATCTCGGTGATGGGCGGAGAGCAGGCCGCATCCGTTTTGGCCACGGTGAAGCGCGACAGCGTGGAGGCGTCAGGCGGCGCCTGGTCAGAGGAAGACGAGCGCCAGGTGAAAGATCCCATCGTCGAGCAGTTTGAGCGCGAGGGGCATCCCTATTACTCCAGCGCCCGGGTGTGGGACGACGGGGTGATCGCGCCTGAGGAAACCCGCACTGTGCTGGGTCTGGCCTATTCGGCCTGCCTGAATGCGCCGGTGGAGGAGAGCAAGTTCGGCGTGTTCCGGATGTGACGGCGCGGGAAGATATCAAACCCTGTGGTGAGATGGCTGCCGCCCGTAGACCGGTGTTGGCAGCCCTTCCATGCGCGCCTTGATCTGCAAGGCCAGGAACCTTGAGAAGTGGCGGGACTGCATCAGGTTGCCGCCCTGGAACCACAAGCCGTCCTGCTGGGTCGGCTTCCACATATTGCGCAGTTCGCCCTCCCAAGGGCCGGGGTCCTTGCGCGTGCCGGCCCCAAGGCCCCAGCATTTGCCCACTCTGTCGGCCGTCTCCTGGCCCACAATGTCGGCCACAAACCGGTTCATGGAGCCATAGCCAGTGGCGTAGATCACCACATCGGCCTCCAGGTGAGTGCCATCGGCCATAACAACACCAGTTTCATCCAAGGCCTCGATTTCCACGCCGCTCTTCAGCTTGATGTCGCCGTTACAGATGAGCTCAGAAGCCCCCACATTGATATAGAAGCCGCCACCCTCGCGGAACGACTTCATCACCAGGCCGGTGTTATCTGGCCCGAAATCTAAGATAAAGCCGGCCTTCTCCAGGCGGGCATGGAGGTCGGCGTCCCGCTCGCGCATCACCGCGCAGTTTTCCACCTGCCGCCGCTCCAGTTCCCGATGCGGCCAAGTGGTGGACGTATAATCAGCCGTTTCGGTGTCGATGCCGGCTGCCAGCGCAGCTTCCGAGTAAAGAGCACCAAGAACCCGATCCAGACAAGTGTCCGTCTGCACCACCAATGAGCCGGAGCGTTGGACCATCGTCACATCGGCGCCATGCTCCCAAAGATCGGCACACACATCGTGAGCGGATGTGTTTGAGCCGATCACAACACATCTGCGGCCGGCGAAAGGGGTGCCGGTTCGATAAGCACTGGTGTGCAGCTGTTCGCCGGCGAACGCATCGCGGCCAGAAAACTGCGGGACTTGCGGGTAGCCGGACATGCCGGTGGCAAACACAAGGTGCGCTGGTTTCAGTGTGTGCGGCGTGCCCTCGCGATCAACCGTGACCTGCCAGCGGCCGGCGTCAGCATCGTAGCTTGCATCCGTGCACGCGGTTCCGGCCCAATAATTGAGGCTCATCACCTTGGCATACATTTCCAGCCAGTCGCCCATCATCTCCTTTGGCGTGAAGATGGGCCAGCCTTCAGGGAAGGGAATGTAAGGCATGTGATCATACCAGACCGGGTCATGCAGGCACAAAGACTGGTAACGGTTGCGCCAGCTGTCGCCCGCCCGGGCGTTTTTCTCCACAATCAGCGTGGGCACCCTCAAATGACCAAGCCGGGCGGCGAGCGCCATGCCCCCTTGGCCGCCGCCGATGATAAGACAGTAGGGCTCCTGGTTGATGCCGATTTCTTCAGCTTCCTTGCGCCGTCGTTGATCCCAGTGTTGGCGGCCCTTGCGGGCACCATGCTGAACGCCGCGGGCGCGGTTGGCACCTTCTTGGAACGGGTGGTCCTTAAGGTCCTTCAGAGTGGTTAGAAGGGTCCAGCAAAGACCGTCCCGCAGCCGGACGTGGCTCTTGCCGGGACCTGCAGCCGTTTCAAAAGTGAGCCAGGCCTCTATGGTGCCATCAACCTCTTTGGGTTCACCATCGATGCGCCAGCCGGAGGGCTTTGTGCTTCCCAGCGTTGCCGCCAGCATGGAGGAGATGGCCTCACGGCCGTCCAGCGTGATGATGTTCCAGGTGAAGGCCACCATGTCGCGCCAATAGCACACATCGCCAAACAGGCTCGCAGCCCCGCCTGCATCGCCAGCCTGGAGCGCGGCATCGAACCGCTGAAGCCAGGCGGCCAGCTCCTCTTGCGCACCGCTCATGTGGTGCGCACACCCGGCGCGAGCAGCTCGCTCACCAGCCGGTCCCCATGGCCTGCGGCCACTGCATCGGCAAACACCTGCTGCACGGCGGCGGCCATGGCGCTTTTGCCATCCATGGTTTCGGCCATATCGCAGAAATAGCTGATGTCTTTCAGCGCACCGTTCACATCGAACACATAGCCGCCAAAATCGCCGTTCACCGCATTCCCGATAATGCGCCTGAGGGCGCCGGAATCCGCGGACCCGCAGATCACCACGTCATAGAGTTTCTGCCAGTCAATATCGGCTTGGTCGGCCTTTGAGAAAGTCTCGGTGATGAGAGCGATGAGGCCCATGACCATGTAGTTGTTGAGAAGCTTGGCCGTGTTGCCGGCGCCCGGCGCCCCGAAGTGGTGAACCTTTGCACAGAAAGCCTCCAGCAAGGGACGGGCCTCTTCAAACGTGGCTTCGTCAGAGCCCACCAGCGCCCCCAGTTCCCCGGCCGCAGCCTGCTTGACCCCGCCGGTCACAGGCGCCTCAACGAAAGAGACGTCCAGCGCGGCCAGTTGATCAGCCACTTTCCGTGTGGAAACCGGGCTCGATGTCCCGGTGTCGATCACCATCATGCCGGGGCGAAGGTCAAGGCTGAGCTCAGCCACCACCTTCTCAACCACATCGGAGTTGCTGACGCACAGCACGATGGCATCACTTTCTGCGGCGAGCTGGCTGAGCGATGACGCTTCCTTGGCGCCTTTGGACACCAGGTCCTCCACTGGCGCCCGGTTCCTATGGGCGATCACGGTCAGCGAATACCCGGCCGCCAGAAGGTTGGCCGCCATGCCATGGCCCATCACACCAACGCCGACGAAGCCGATCCTTGGGCGGCTTTCCGGGGCAGGGGAACTCACAGAGACCAGCCTCCATCGATGATCTGCGTGGTGCCTGTGGTGAACTGGCTGTCATCGGACGCCAGATAGACCACCAGAGCGGCGATCTCCTCAGCAGACGCAAGCCGGCCCATGGGCTGACGGTCGATGAACGCCTTGCGCGTCGTCTCATAATCGCCTTGGGCTTTGATGCGTTCTTCAAGCGACGGCGTTTCCACTGTGCCGGGGCAGATGCAGTTGCACCGGATGCCCTGCGTTACATAATCGGCAGCCACGGCCTTGGTCAGGCCGATCACCGCGCCTTTGGTGGCGCCATAGATCGCCCGGTTGGGGGCCCCTTTAATGCTGCCGGCCACTGAAGCCATGTTGATGATGGAGCCTCCGCCGTTCTCAAGCATGCCCGGCAGGAACGCCTTGATAACCCGGAAGTGGGCCTTCACGTTGAGATTGAAGGAAAAGTCGAAATCATCATCGCTGGCGTCCAGCACCGTGCCGTGATGCACAAAGCCTGAGCAGTTGAAAAGGATATCCGGCGCGCTGACTTTACCGGCCGCGGCCATGATGGCGCCTGGATCAAGCGCATCCAGCGCGAACGTGGTGATGGCGTCCGAAGTGGCGCTGAGGCTCTCCAGTGCGGCTTCATCAATGTCCGTTGCGGTAACGCTTGCCCCTTCGCCAGCCAAAGCCAGCGCCGAAGCCCGGCCAATCCCCGCGCCCGCTGAAGTTACGAAGGCGCTTTTTCCCGTCAATCTACCCATCTTGTCTGCTCTCCTGTTTAAGGCGGTTCGCCCTTTTTGTTTTGGGCTTGGTGTGACGAGAAGCTATATCCAGGTTCTGGTGAAGCTTCAATTGGATCAGTGCATGGGCCCCAAATTTGTGTCCCGAGCGGTGTCTGGGCTCTTTCTGATCCTGATCCGCTTTTACCAGCTCACACTCTCCTCGGTGATGGGCCGGCAGTGCCGCTATCTGCCCACATGTTCAGAATATGCCAGTGAGGCGAT
>JBCDIP010000265.1:0-5208 GCA_038748855.1 Pseudomonadota bacterium | reverse complement strand
TTCGTGGTGGTGGAGAAATGGGAGAGCCTGGACGCACTCAAAGCCCATGCGGCTGCCCCGCACATGGCGGCCTATGCGGCCAAGGTGAAAGATAAGCTGGCGAACCGCGTGGTTCACGTGCTGTCCCCGGCTTGAGCGGGCAGATTATGGCTGGTTCACAGGGTTTTGGCGCCTTCATCAAGGAGCACAGGGAGTTCTTTGATGCCCTCGATCCTGAGGGCTGGGGGCCGATCGCCGGCTATTCGGGTGTGGAGCAGAAGGTGCTCTCCGGTGTGTTCGATCATGCCGCGCAAAAAGGCGCCGTGACGCGGCTCTCCCGTTGGGCCGCCGGTGCTGCTGTGGCGGAGCCGGTGTCGCATGATTGGTGCGAGGAGGTCTATTTGATCTCCGGCTCCCTGGTCGTTGGTACGCTGGGGAAGGAGCAAGAGACCTTGCCGGCGGGAACCTACGCCGTCCGCCCGCCCCATGTGCCGCATGGGCCGTTTTTCAGCCGTGATGGATGCCTGATGATTGAGTTTCTCTACTATCCGCCGGATTGATCAGCCTTTCGCGCGAATAACGGCTTGCCAATCGTGCAGGCGTGCGGCACCTTCGTCCGCGGAGTGGCAACAAACGAGGCATATGATGAAAAGAACACTCAATAAACTCGCACTCCTTGGAGGTCTGGCTTGCCTGATGACCTTCGCCCCAACCGCATCATCCCAAGCCGGTGAGCCGGTCAAGATGGCCCAGGCTTGCGGCTGGTACGTGGTTCTGGGCTGTTTCAAGCGCTACCGGCCCGCACAACGGCGCGCCAACAACATTGGGGTCATTGTGGTGGACACGAACAATTATCCCAATTTCCGCAATGGCTGGTTTTGTGCGGTGGACGGCCCCTATTCCAGAGGCCGGGCCAATCAGCTGAGACGCTCCTGGCGCGGAACGGTGGGTGACGCCTACGCCAAATCGGCCTGCTGAGCTTTAACGCGCTGGATGCGCCGCAAGCGCCAACTGTTCATCACGCTGCACGGTCTTGAAGATGTGGGTCATGTAGGCCGTGGTGAACAGCGGCATCACCAGGTTTCCAAGCGGCACGAAGGCCAAGGCTGCCGGAATGAGCCCTGCAGCGAACACCCGGCCCGCATTGCGCTTGCGCAGATCACGGGCCTCCGCCACGGGCAAATGTCGCATGCCCACCATCTGGAAGAATTCGCGGCCTAGGAGATAGGCGTTGGCCAGCACCATGCCCAGGGCTCCAAGGCCGAACAGCAGCATGGGCAACATGGCCAAATGGACGAGCAGGATGATGGCGGCAAACTGGAGCGCCGTGGTGAGGCCCAGTACGAAGGGCATCGGCTGGCCGGGTGCATCCCCGGGATAGTGCGCAGTCTCCACGCGTTCCGCGATTTCATCCAGGAACATACCGGCAAACAGAGCCGTCACCGGGCCAATGAGGAAGAAGCCGCCCACCAACATGAGGGCGATCGCGCCCAGGCCTGCAAACCAGCCGGCGGCCAGATCAATCCATCCGGTGGATGAAAACGTAATCGCTGCTAGCCCTAACTGAACCGCCACCGCAAGCGCGATGAAGAGCGCCACCGTTAGGCCCAGTGATTTGATTAGTACCTTGCGGAAAGGCGCAGAAAACATCTGCTCAAAAGCCTTGAGCGCCGCAGAAATCATGAGCGAAAACCTCAACTTCATGTGCCGTTTACCCTGCAGAGGAGATGGGGGCAGGGCGCACGGAAAACAAGCCTTGGGCGCTTGCACCCCTTCCCGCCATGGCTATACTCGCGCTCCGAACCTTGAGCCACCTTGTTGAAATCCCTCAAACCACAGGACAAGTCCCTTGAGTGAGCCCCGCCACCATGTGCTCGGCATCGGCAATGCGATTGTTGATGTGATTTCCCGCACCACAGATGATTTCCTTGCCCGCCACAGCATCGCAAAGGGCGGTATGCACCTGATCGATGAGGCCCAGGCAGAGGCGCTTTATGCCGACACAGGCCCCAGCATTGAGATTTCCGGCGGCTCGGCGGCCAACACCATCGTGGGCGTAGGCTCTTTCGGTGGGGCCGGCGCCTATGTGGGCAAGGTGAAGAACGATACCCTGGGCAAGGTGTTCAGCCACGATATCCAGGCCGGCGGTGTGACCTTCGAGACCGCAATGGCGGAGGATGGCCCCTCTACGGCACGCAGCCTCATTTTGGTGACGCCGGATGGGGAGCGCACCATGAACACCTATCTGGGCGCCTGTGTACAGCTGGGCCCGTCTGATCTTGATGCAGATCTCATAGCCTCTTCCCAGGTGACCTATCTTGAGGGCTATCTGTGGGACCCCGAAGAGGCCAAGCAGGCTTTCCGCGAAGCGGCCAGAATTGCCCGTGAGGCGGGCCGTAAGGTGTCGCTGACTCTGTCAGACCCGTTTTGCGTGGAACGCCACCGGGACGGCTTTATGGAGCTCGTGAAGGGCAATGTGGACATTCTGTTCGCCAACGAGGCTGAGATCATGAGCCTTTATCAGGTGGACGATTTCGATGAGGCCGCCGTGCGCGTTAAAGAAGATTGCGAGCTGGCCGCGCTCACCCGCTCTGAGAAGGGTTGTGTGGTGGTGAGCGGCGATCATACAGCTCATGTACCGGCGGTGCCGGTGGCCAAGGTGGTGGACACCACCGGGGCAGGCGACATGTTCGCGGCCGGTTTCCTTTATGGCTACACCCAGGCCAGAGACCTTGAAACCTGCGGAAAGTTGGGGGTTTTAGCGGCCTCTGAGATCATCAGCCATGTGGGCGCGCGGCCTGAAACCCCCTTTGCCGACCTAGCCCGCCAGCACGGGCTGACGAGCTAGAGCGGTGACAAAGGTCCGTCAGCGCCGGCCAAAAGTGGCCGCGCCGCCGGTCCGGTTGAGGGTGTCCAACCGGTTTTGAGGCACGGCGTGGTTGCTGCCGCCGGTGCCGAGAGAAACTTGCCCAAGAGAAGGACCAACCGAGCGCCAGCCCGACCAGCAAAGATAAAGCCCGCCCAGTACCATCAAAAACATGGTGAAAAGCATGGTTCCGATGGGCAGGTTCTCAACATCTTCCTGGCTGAAATAGTCTTTGAAGCCGATCGCTGCGTTGATCGTGGGCTGTGCCTTGTTGTAGCGCACGGCGATTTGTTGGCCGTCGCGCACCGCGTAGGCATCTTCCTCAGAGATATTGATCTCGCTGCCGTACTTCTTTCCGTCTGCCGTAACGAAGCTGTAGGTCATGGAGTAATAGCTGCCACGCCCGCCAATTTTGCCCTTTCGGACCGAGACGGTGTGCTTGGTGCGATGCTCGATGACGCCCGTGGTGTCCACGGCATTGTCCACGATGCGCTGGGCAGCCTCTTTGGCCCCGCCCATCACCATGTTCAATCCGCCAGCCAAGCTGGCGAAGACCAGAAGTGCCCCGCAGATAAGTTTGATATAGCCGCCCATGGCTGCCCCCTTACGTAACGTTCCGGGGCAGTTTGACAGATTTGGCCTAAATGCCGATCAATCCGGGCGGGTGCATTTTATCAGACCTGGAAAGATCGGCTTAAGACTTTGAGGGCGGCGGACTATTGCCGGGCGATCCCAGCCTTGCTGCCACGCAGCACGAACTTCTGGACCTTGCCGGTGGCCGTCTTCGGAAGATCCTCGACGATGGACACCCATTGCGGGGTTTTGAAGTGGGCCAAATTGTTGCGCACATGCAGCTTCAGCTCATCTTCGTCGGCCTCAGCCCCGTCGCGCAGGATGATAAACGCATGGGGAGCTTCGCCCCACTTCTCATGCGCCATGCCCACAACAGCAGCTTCCTGAACCGCCGGATGGGTGAGCAAACAGCCCTCCACCTCAACCGACGAGATGTTTTCGCCGCCTGAGATGATCACGTCCTTGAAGCGGTCGCGGATCTCCACATAGCCGTCCGGATGCACCACAGCTGCGTCGCCGGAATGGAACCAACCATCCTTGATCGCCGCGTTGGTGGCCTCAGGGTCGTTGTAATACCCCTTCATCACCACATTGCCGCGCACGGTGATCTCGCCCAGGGTCTCGCCATCGTGCGGCACCTCGTTGCCGTCTTCGTCGATGATCCTGAGTTCGCCGGAGCCCACGAGTTCAACCCCTTGGCGGGCCTTCATCTTCGCCCGTTCGGCCACAGGCAGGTTCTGGTGTTCAGGCCGCGCCTCGCACACGGTGATCAGCGGCGCCGTCTCGGTCAGGCCGTAAACATGGGTGAGTTCCCAGCCCAACTCGCTTTCCACCAGCTCAATGGTCGCCGCTGCGGGAGGGGCGCCGGCGGTGAACAGGCGCACCCCGCGCGGCACGCCGTCTCTCAGCTCTGCCGGCGCATTGGCGATGCTGATCAGCACCGTCGGGGCCGCGCAGAACATGGTGATGTCTTCATCCTTGATGAGTTTGTAGATCAGCTCAGGGTCTACCTTGCGCAAACACACGTGCGCCATGCCGCGAGCAGTGTTGATCCAGGTGAACGTCCAGCCGTTGGCGTGAAACATGGGCAGGGTCCACAAATAGCGGTCTGCCGGGCTCAAGGGATGATGAGCCAGCGTGTTCATGATGTTGCAGTAGGCGTTCCGGTGCGTGATCATTACACCTTTGGGCCGCGCCGTGGTGCCGCTGGTGTAGTTGATGGTGAGCAGATCCTGCTCACTGATCTCAACGGGTGTGAACTCGGGGCCGTGAGCTTTCACCGCCTCTTCATAGTCCACCCAGCCGTCCTGGGCGCCTTCCAGGGCTACGAAGTGCTCCACGTTTTCCAGCTGGCCGCGGATGCTTTCCACAGCTTCAAAATAGTCCGGATGGGCGCACACCACCTTCGCGCCGCAATGGTTGATGATGTACTCGAAGTCCTCCGGAAGCAGACGATAGTTGATGGGCACCAGAACCGCTCCGATTTGCGGCACGGCGTAATAGCCCTCCAGGTGTGAGTGTGTGTTGGGCGCGATATAGGCGACCCGGTCGCCATGGCCAACGCCCATGTCCTGCAGGGCAGCCGACCAGCGGTCACAGCGCTCCAGGAACTCACCGTAAGTAAATCTCATATCGCCGTCGACCACCGCTTCACGGTCCGCGTAGAGCCGGCGCGCGCGGCGGGCAAATTCCATAGGAGAGAGTGCAATATCCATGATTGTCCAAGCCTTTATGAGCAATTGAGCCGCTTATATCTTGCGCAGCAGGACCTCTTCAACATCATGATTGGC
>JBCDIP010000264.1:0-5209 GCA_038748855.1 Pseudomonadota bacterium | reverse complement strand
GGCCCCGCTGCCGTCCGGCGAGGTGTCGCCGTCGTAAAGATCCATATGTCCGCTGACCGAGACCAATCCGAGCCCGGTGCCTCGGGCCAGACCGTCTCGCGCGCCCGCCATGGCGCCGGGCAAGATGGCGTTGCAGCCGCCCGCCACGAAGGGCAGCTGGCCGTCCTCGATCAGCTGGCCCAGTCGGCGGCGCAGCACCAGCGTGGCTTCGATCACCCCATCCAGGGCCACCAGGCCGCTGGCGCTGTCGCGCCTTGAACCGCGCATCAAGGTGTCGAGATCCTTGGCATGGCCGGAATTCATCGCCGCCATCAGGCCCACATCGCGCAAAGCGTCTGGGGCGTGCTCGGTGCCGCCCGGCTTGCCGCTGCTGTCAGCAGGGGCCCCTGCATAGGTAAAGCGCTTCATGCCCAGTCTCCGCCGCCGTCAAGAAGTTCTGGCATAAAACTCCAGGACGGGGAAGGGTGTAGGTGCAGGCAGGAGAGAGCTTCCGGAGGAACGCGGGAGCGCATCAGATATCGGCATCCCCGCAAATTCCGGGATGACGGAAAACACCGTGCTGAGACATCACGCTTGAAGCTTTCCTCCGCGCGCACTATCTTCACTGTCATCAGCCACTTAGTGGCTTAGATTGCGCAAACCGAACGAGCTGACCGAATGAACTTGTGTTGTCCGCAAGGGGCGGGTCTTCTTGTCTTCGTGCTTGGCGTGCTGGCAACGCTGGGAGCCGCGCCGGCGGCCGCGGCGCCCACTGCGCCTTCGTGCACTGGCGCCTTGCGCACCGTCGCCACCACGAGCGAGCTCCAAAAAGCCATTAAGGATGTTCGCTATGGTGTGTTGGCGCCCGGCAGCGTGATCCGTTTGAAAGCAGCCACCTTCCGCCTTGATCATGACGGCGAGCCGCTCAGCCTCAGCAATGTGTACGGCACGTCTGAAGACTGCCCCATCACGATTGAAGGGGCGGGCGAGGCCACGGTTCTGGACGGCAACCGCACGCCGGACAATGAACAGTTCGGCCACCGCCTGCGCGTGGCCCTCAGCGCCGGGGCGCAGCGCGTGCTGGACACCGAAATGGAGGTGCTCAAACAGCTCTCCACCGGCATGCCTTCCGAAGCGCCCATCAACTGTTTGAAGATTGAGCGGGCCGCCTGGATCACCATCCAGAATCTCAAGATCACCGGCTGCTGGCCCACGGCGGTCTATCTGCGCGATGCCCGCTATATCACCGTGCGCGGCACCACGCTTTTGGGCTCCACCTACGCGATCATCGCCCATGGCAACTCCCGGCACCTTCTGATTGAAGATAACCGCTGGACCCAGGACGAAACGGGCGATGTGTGGAGCCGCATTCCCTGGGGCGTCTCCCACCACGGCTCAAAGGCCCACCTGAACGGGGCCCTCTTTGGCGGCTACAACATTCCAGGCTCGGTGGTGATCCGGCGCAACCTGATCCGCCATGCCTACAACGGCATCCGCATCAAGGCGTCCTGTCTGGGCGCTCAGACCTGCGACAAGAACATGAATGTGGAGATTGCCCACAACCGGTTTGAGTTCATCCGCGACAACTCGGTGGAGCCGGAAGGTTCGGCCGTCAACTGGTGGGTGCGCCACAACAAGATGCGCGATGTGCATGCGCCCTATTCCTTCGACGGGGTGAAGGGCGGACCGCACTATGTGTTCGGCAATGTGGGCTGGTTCACCGAGATGCCCGAACAGCATTGCGAGGATCGGGCGTGGGCCAATGACCGCGAGCCGGAGGGCAACCTCACCGCCCACCGCGATTGCCGCATGCACCGCATGGGCAAGACCTTCAAACTGGGCAATAAGCAAAAGTACCCCTTGCACATCTTCCATAACAGCTGGCTTGCCCGCTCGCCCCTGGTGGGGGGCGGAGGCTCGGGGCCTTTGCGGGCCTGGAACAATGCCATTGAGTTTTGCGGGCCGGGCGAGACCTCCGTCATCTGCAAGGCGCCGAGCCACATGCTCCACAGCGGCGGGCGCAAGAAGCTGCGCTGGCTGGAGCGCGCCGTGGCCCGCTCGGTTGAGCACAATATCCGCTTCAACGTTTCGAACCGTCCGCTCATGCCCAGCGCGGCCAAGAAGCCGGACTTTCCCATTGCCGGGCGCTGGACCGATGGCTTGGGCTTTCGCGACGGCCGGCAGGGTGATTTCCGCCTTCAGCCGGGCAGCCCGGCCAGGCGGGCTGGCTGCATGATCCAGAAGCATTCGAACGGCCGGCTGAGCTGCACCCGCCCGCCGGACGGGTTCCGCCCGGATGTGGGGGCTTATCAAGGCGCGCGGCTGTTTAAGGGCCCGGTCTTCCGCCATACGGACGGGGAGCTTGGGGCCGACCGGGCCTATGTGGAGCGTCCGCGCATTGTGGAGGTGGCCTTTGAAACCGTGCGCCCGGAGCGCTTTCAGATCAGCTTCTCGGTTCCGATCAAATTGACGGGCCCGGCGGAAACGGTGACGGTCTGGCTTGAAGAGGGTACGATCCCGCTGACGGCCATGTGCGCGGTTGAAGAGGGCACGGGCCATGTGTTGGCCTGCGAGCTTTCCTCCGGCGGGGTCAAGTCGGCTGAGGTGAGCGCGATTGATCTGCCGCGCACGATCCGCCGCGATGGAGGCAAAGAAGCGCTCGTCACCTTGTGGGCGGCGGCTGATGGCCGGGTGCGGTTTGCCGACTAGGGGCCGGTGGCTTTTATCTGAACCAAATGAAGAGGGTGCTGGGCGGAGAGGCTCACCGTTTCGCCGGCTTCTGCGGCCACAAGGGTGCTGGGGCCGACCGGGGCACGTCTGCCGGCCGCGCTCGCCTCGCCTGTACCTGAAATGATGTGAGCCGCCGCGCCCGGCGCCAAGGTGCACTCGGCGCCTGAGCCAAGCTGCAGATCATCCAAGGTGAAGCCTACCTCATCGGTTGCGGTGAGGAGGGGCAGGGGCGTGGCCTGGATCCGCCGGTTTTCGCCATCGCGGTTCACGAACATGCGCCGGTCCGTTTTGGGGATGGGCCCGCTGGCCTCGTAAGCGCCGTCCTCATCGAAGGCTTCATCGCCTCTCAGCGCCGGATGGAAGATGGAGAGGTGGCACTCTCCGGCGGAAAGCTGGAGCCGGTGGCGATCGTTGGGGCCGACCACATAGAGGGTGCCGGGTCTGAGAGGCCAGTGTTCACCGGAGGTGAGGTCGGTGACCTCGCCGGATCCGTCCAGAATGTAATTGGCCTCCCAATGGTGCTTCAGCCAGACGGTGAGGTCTTGGGTCTTGGAGATCTTGTTCTCATTGTAGGAGAAACCGAAGCCGTCCTGGGCGGTGAGGAAGCGGGCAGAGCGGAAAGCGTTGCCCGCGGGGTAGCGGATGTTGCCCAGCGGTTCGAGGTCTTGGAGGGTGCGGATGAGCATGGCTCAGCATTGGCGGGCGAGGCCAACATCGTCAAGTCCTGCGGTCAAGCCAGCCGTTCGCCACACAAGCAGCGCTCAAAGGCGTTCTCCGGCAGCAACCCCAGCTGCTGGTAAAAGCTCATAAAGTCCCAATGGTTGTAAGCCTCTGCCAGTTGGCCATCCACCATGCGCACCAAGACGCTGCCGGTCATCTTCACCCGCTCGCCGGTTTTCCGGCTGGTGGCATTGACCGTGCACAGGGCGGAGATCCAGTCTCCGTTTTCCATGCTCTGGTTCACCTGGATGTCGAAGTCCTTGAGCATGGCGAACAGACGCTCATGGAAGACCTTGAAGCCCTCCGGTCCGATCCGCACCTGCTCCTCGACCGCCTGAAGATCAGCCACCTCGGTGACCAGGTCTTCGCCCCCCAGCCCGCGCGCCTTGCCGTCTTTGGCAAACATTTCGTCAATGGCCGAGGCATCGCCTTCGTTCCACACTCTGCGGAACCAGGATTCCATAACCTGCAGATTTGAACTCATGCTGCGCGTGCCTCCCTTCCTAGTCTAGCGTCGCTTCTACGGCTCTTAAGGTGTCGAAAAACTCCATGAACTGGGTCACCTTGCCGTTTTCAAACATCCAAACATCTACCTTGCCGATCGCGGCGGTCTTGCCCGTTCTCTTGTGGGTCCAGGAACACTCGCCGATCGCCACGACGCGGCCGCCCTGCGCCACGAATTCGTTGATGTGGTATGAATTCATGGTCCAATCCTCGGCCAGTCCGGCAAAATAGCCGACAACGTCTTCCTTGGAGGCCCGTTTCTGCGTGAAGTCCATGCCTGGCGCGCCATCAGCGAGCGAACCCCAATCAACGTGATCATCAAGGATGTCTAACCAGACCTCAGCGTCGCCTTTAGTGTTCTGCCAGTGAATATAGGCGTTACGTAATGTTTCAACGTTTCTTTCTTCTTCAGTCATAATATTTCTCTAATTTGAAATACAATTTTGGATTTTAGGTTGTATTTTCGATCAATACAACAATTATAATTGAATTTGTAGCGTGACCGGCGCTGCCTGCACCTGGAGGGGGGCAAGTGAACGACACCCAGCGCGTTTCAGATCACCCCTTTTCGCCACGTGGAAAACCTCAAACTCCAACCAATCCGTTTCCGCCACCCCCGGCGTTAGAGGGCGCATCGGCCCGGGCGGGGCTCTCCTGCCAAGGTCCAGACACCAACAGCTTTCAATGAAGGAGACCCCCTATGAAGCACCTTTTCGCCGCCACCGCCGTGGCCACCGCCCTGATGATCACGCCTGCCGCTGCAGGTAACCTGGTCGACGTTGCCAGCAAAGCAGGCACGTTCAACACGCTGATCGCCGCTGCCAAAGCAGCTGGCCTTGCAGGCGCGCTTGCTGAAGGGGAAAATCTCACCGTCTTCGCTCCCACCGACGAAGCCTTTGCTGCTCTTCCGGAAGGCACCGTGGAAAACCTGCTGAAGCCGGAAAACAAAGACCAGCTGGCTGCGATCCTCAGCTACCACGTGGTCCCGCGCAAGCTGACCTCCAACATGCTGCCCGGTCGCACCATCCACGTGAAAACCATTAAAGCCGGCGGCGACAAGATGCTGGCCGTGACCAAGAGCTCAAGCGGTGTGACCGTTGACGGCGCCAATGTGGTCTCTGCCGACATCAAAGCCACCAACGGCGTAATTCATGTAATCGACAAGGTTGTGTTGCCCTCCAGCTAGCCTTAAGTCGACGATTGCGGGCGCCAACCCCCCGGCGCCCGCAACTTTCAGTTGACACCGCCAAAACACCTGTGCGGACATACGGCCTTC
>JBCDIP010000263.1:0-5215 GCA_038748855.1 Pseudomonadota bacterium | reverse complement strand
GCGGAGTTTAGCGCGGCTGTAGCGGCGCTTCTTCTTGCGCCCCTTGGCTTTCTTTTTCTTCAGGTTCTTCGGTTTGGCAGCGGGCACCGCAACGGCAGGCACAGCGGCTTCTGCCTCTTCATCCAGATCCCACTTGGGCTCTGGCTCGGTAGGTTCAATCTGGTAAGTGGTGATCTTCTCCACGGCTGCAAAGCGGCAGGAGAACCCGTTGTCGCCTTCCATGGTGACCCCAAGCAGGCGGTCGCCATATTCAGCGGCGCAGAATTTCTCAGCGCTTTGTAAGGTCGCAGACTTGTCTTGAGCCGAAGCAGATCCCATCAATAGGGACCATAGGACGGCAGTCGCCGCCCACATAATATATGCACGCATTTCAACGCAACTCCGCCGCACTTAACGGTTGAGACAATACACCAGGCCCGGGGAAGAGCACAATGAGTTTGCCACTAATAGGGTTACTTATGACCAGCTTTTGTCAGCCGGTGTGTGTTTAATGGCACAGGATTTCGGGAGGTCTTGGGCGCCTGTCAGCTCTTCTCGCTCATGGCTTCCAGCATCTGGTCGGCCTGGCGGGTCGCTGCTTCGAACTGGTCTTCATAGTTGGCCATATTCTTCTTTGGCACCTGATAATATGAAGTGAATTTGAGAGCCCTAACAAAGACTGAATTCAACGCCCGTCCCCAGAAACGCATGGGACGGTCAAAGTCGAACAACAAGATGACGCGTTCTTCGTCTGTGTCGTTCCAAACCTCATGTTCGTACGTGTCATCGAACACAAACAGTTCGCCTTCGCGCCAGACGCAGATTTCATTCTCCACACGCATGCGACAGTTTTCTGCATCCTTCGGGATCATAAGGCCGAGATGAGCCCGCAGAATGCTCTTGGTGACGCCTCTGTGCGCAGCCACGTGGTAGCGCGGCGACATAATGGAGAACCATGCGGTTTGCAGGTTTGGCACCTGCTCCAGGAGACGGGTTGTTACTGGCGCTTGCGCGCAGTTTTTCTCCAGCTTGGTCCCAAATCCATAAAGAATGAACGTCCGCCACAGCTTGTTCTTGGCGATCTTCGTTTGGTCGGGGGAGACCTCCTCAAACGCTGGAACCGCGTCGCGGTGTTTCAGGATCTCTCTAACCTCGTCGCGGATCTCTTCCCAATGCTCAGTGAACGCATCAAGTTCCCGGAATTGCGTGGCATCAATGACCGGATCATTGCTTACCAGGGACTGGCTGGCCAGAAAGTCGCGCAAGCGCCGTATGAAGCGCTTACCGGTGCGCTTGACCCACTTTTTCCGGGCTTGTTTAAGCCGCCCAAAAAGCCCGGCAGATTGAACATCAGATGCAGCGCTCACAGGAATGTTCCGTTTCAGTTTAACAGGCGCGTCCGTGGCCAAGACCACGGGAGCGTCCAAGTATACCCACAATAGTGCCTCAAGAGAAGCACCCCAGATACACCTAGCCTATAGGCGATCGCAAGCGATTTGATCTTGATCAAACCGCTTGCGTCTATTTGCCATCACCTTTTAGGGGTTATTCGCCGATCACCACCGCATAATCAGCTGCGGGTCCGGGCGATTTCATCAAACCGCGCTCGGCCAGGAATTTTGCAAACCGATCGTAGCGGGTTACATCCAGCGCACGTGGCCGCTTGGCAAACCGGCGCAGCGTGTCTGCCCAGGCCCGCTTGTTGAGCTCATCGTTCAAGTCCGGGTAGGCCTTGATGAACAGCTCCCAACTCTCCTTGGGGTGGTTCATCAAGTACACGGTGGCCTGTTCCAGAGCGTCCAGAAACTTTGGCAGTCGCGGATCATCCAGCTTTTCGGAGTTGGCGATGACGATGAGTTCGTCATATGCCGGCACACCATGCTCTTCCGGATAGAAGGCCCGTCCGGGCTTGTTCACGATGTCCATCTGATTCAGCTCAAAATTGCGGAACGCCCCGATCACGCCTGCCACTTGACCGCTGATGATGGAGGGGGAGAGCGAGAAATTCACATTGATCAGCTCCACATCTTTCAAGGACAAGCCGACACCTTCCAGCATGATGCCCAAAATGGCGTCTTCAAAGCCGCCTACGGAGAAGCCAACCTTCTGCCCTTTCAGATCTTTGAGAGACTTGATGGGCCCATCATCCAGCACCACAAGCGTGTTGAGGGGCGTGGCCACCAAGGTTGCGATGCGCCGCAGGGGAAGGCCCTCGGCCACCTGAAGGTGGAGCTGAGGCTGATAAGAGACAGCCAGATCGAATTTGCCTGCCGCAACGAGCTTGGGCGGATCGTTCGGGTCTGCCGGCGCCACCAGATCCACATCCAGCCCGGCTTTTTCAAAGTAGCCTTTATCTCTGGCCACCACCAAGGTGGCGTGGTCAGGATTAACGAACCAATCCAGCGCAACATTGAGCTTTTCGGCAGCCGTCGCTGGGGAGGCGACCAAAAGGCTGGCCAAAAGGCCCGCTGCCAGCGTCTTTGCAAACATCATCATTGTCTTCTCTTACCTTTCTTCGGTCCAAAACAGGAGTTTCCGGGTTGTGAAGTTCACCAGGCCGTAAAGGCTGAGGGTGAACACGAGCAAACAGAACAGGGCGGCGAACACCGTGGGGATTTGCATTCGTGCATTTGCGTGCAGCATGAGGTAGCCGAGCCCACCGCTGGCGCCTACCCACTCGCCGACAATGGCACCAATGGGGGCTGTTGCTGCCGCGATGCGCGCGCCTACGCCGATGGTGCCTAAACTTGAGGGCAACTGAACCAGCCAGAATAACGGCCAGGGCTTGGCGCCCATAAGCTTTGCCTGCTCCGGCCAGTAGGGGCCGATCCGCCGCAGGCCTTCCACAACGGCGACCGTGACCGGGAAGAACACGATCAGCACCGCCATGGTGATCTTGGACGCGAGACCATAGCCCAGCCAGATCACCAAGAGGGGAGCGATGGCGAACACCGGCACCGCTTGACTTGCCAGGAGCAGAGGCCAGATCCACCGCTCCGCCCGGGCCGATTGCCAGATCAGGACGCCTGTAGCAAAGCCGGCCGCCAGACCGATGATCAACGCAAGGACAATCTCGACGGCAGTGATCGCAGCGTGCCTCAGGAACAGGTCAGGGGATTTGATGAGGGTTTCAAAAACCGCACCCGGGCCTGGCAGAATGTAAGGCGGCATCTGGAATACGCTCACCAAGCCCTGCCAGAAGAGGCAGAGGCCAGCAAAGGTTATGAGCGCGCGGACAATCATGAGCCTTGCAGCCTCTCAAACAGCTCTTCGGCCCTGTCTGCCGGAGACTGCCCGGCACCATTGGCCGCGGAAAGGGCTGCAGGGCCCCCGGAATGTGTCTGCGATAGCACGTAGATGGCGTCCCCCAGACGAACCGCTTCCAGTGGGTCGTGGGTCACCATCACCACGGTCTTGCCCTCAAAGTGCTGCTTGACCAGGTCCTGCATATTGCGCCGGGTAATTGCGTCCAGCGCAGCAAACGGTTCATCCAGGAGGTTGAGATCAGCCCGCTCCAAAAGCGTGCGCGCGAGCGCTGTGCGCTGGGCCATGCCGCCGGAAATCTGACTGGGATACTTGTGCGCATCGCGCTCCAGATCAAGTTTGCTGAGCGTAGTGCGGACCCCTTCGCGATCTTCTGGCTCGCCCCTCAAACGGTTGCCAATACCCGCATTGCGCTCAACGGTCAGCCATGGCAACAGCCGAACATCTTGGGTCATATAGGCGCGCTTGAAACTGTCCTGCACCCCTTCAAGGGTAAAGCTGCTGGGAACCGGCTCCAGTCCGGCCAGCATACGCAACAAGGTGCTCTTGCCGCTGCCGCTCGCGCCGACCAAGACGGTTGTTTTGCCGCCGGAAATGGTCAGTTCAGACGGCGCAAACAGATCAGCCGGATAGCCGCTGCCAGATGCAGTGACGGTGAGTGAGATGATGTGCCGATGGTTGATGGCCATCTGCCGGTTCACTCCCTACGCTGGTTCTAACCAGGTCAGGTTCTACGGGTGTATCTCAGCCTTTCGGCACCCCGGGGGACGCGGCATAAACCGGCAGATCGTCGCTCAAGTCAAGAGTTTTCGGATCGCAAGGCGCCGCGCAGGCCCATATCCCAGAAACCGACTTCCAGACGCGTGGCGGTTTCAAAGCGTCCGCACAGAGTGCGCCAGCGCGGGCTTTCCTGGGGCGCATCGCCCAGCCGGTGCGCCACGGCACCTTCCAGCATGGCCGCCACGGAGCGGCACACGTCCTGGTATTCCTCGCCGGCGTAAGTGTCGATCCAGTCCTGGTAGGGCGTTCCGGCGGCAGCGCTTTGTTTCAGTTGAGAGCCGATTTCGCCGTAGCCGAACACACATGGTGCAAGAGCGGCGAGGAGATCCAGAAAGTCTCCCGACAATCCGGCATCCATCACGTAGCGGGTGTAAGCCAGGTTCTCAAAGTCTTCCTGGGCCGTGAACAACTGCTCTTCGTCAATGCCGGCCTCGGCACAGATCTTCACGTGAAGCTGCATCTCGTGATTGACCAACGCATCGACTGTGCCGGCCGCGGTCTTCATTTCCTCAAGGCTCTCGGATTTTACCACCGCCAGCGCCCAGGCCCGGCTGAAGTGGATGAGGAACACATAGTCTTGCACCAGGTAGTGCATGAAGGCCGAGCGCTCCAGGGAGCCATCGCCCAGCCGGTTCACAAACTCATGGCGGGTATAGGCCTGCCATTCCTTGGAAGCGGCAGCGCGCCAACCTGCAAAAGTCGTGGACCCGTAATCGCGTGAGGTCATGCGTCCTTATTCTCCGTTCTGATTGTGCGCGGCTGCACATGCCACAAAGAGGCTTGGTAAATCCAGTCTGGTTTTTCTTGAAAGAGCATGACAGAGGCGAGGCGAGGGGGCTATGTAGCAGGTGTTTTACTCCTGTCCAATCCGGCCCTCAAGACCAACCTCAGTGACCGACCAGACCAATCTGTCAGAGAAACCCATTATTGGGGTCTACCTCGCCGTGATGGTGGCTTTGGAGCTGGTGGAGATCTACACGGGCCTGGAAACGCTTGCCAGCTTTATCAGAATTATGGTTCTGGCGCTGCCCTTGCTGGCATTGCCCCAACTCAGGCTACGCGAGTACTACCTGCTCGGCGTGTCGTTCGTTCTGGCCGTCTTTGTCTGGCGCGCTGAGGGCGACACCTGGCAAACCCTGCTGACCGGTGTTGATCGTGGGGCATACCTTGCCAGTTTTATGATGCTCATGGC
>JBCDIP010000262.1:0-5226 GCA_038748855.1 Pseudomonadota bacterium | reverse complement strand
CCTGGATGGGCATGCCCTTCTGCCCATGATCGCGCATCAGGTTGTAAGCCTTGTTCCAAAGTCGCTCACGGTCCAGCGGAGAACGGCCAATGACCATGGGGCCGATCACCTGTTCCACAATGGTCTTGTTGGCGAGCGCCACATTGCCAGGCCCAAAACACTCTCCCCATCCGGTGATGCCTTCGTCAGTCTCCACCTCCACCAAATGAGCTGTGCGCTTGGTGTAGTACTGCTGGGAATAGCCGAGCTCTTCACCAAGGTCATGTTGGAGGACGTGGCTGGTAACTTTGGTGATCTTCATGGGCTGAGTCTTCGGTTTGGGAAGGACGCCAAGCCTTAGCAAATCTCCCCCTTTCAGCCAAATCGCAAGAAACGGGTCGCCCTGCGACCTAATCTTATGGGAAGAGGCGACACCATGACAGATCACATCGCAGACTTAGACTGGAGCCGAATCTCCGATGAACTGAACGCCGACGGCCATGCGTCTATCGGCCCTGTGCTGAGCCGGGAGGCGTGTGAGACGTTGAGCGCGGCTTATGAGGATGAAGCACGCTACCGGAGCCACATTCACATGAAGCGTCACGGCTTTGGACAGGGGGAGTACAAATATTTCGCCTACCCGCTTCCGGATCCTGTGGCAGGTTTGCGCACCGCGCTCTATCCGCCTTTGGCGCGCATTGCCAACGATTGGGAGCAACAGCTGGGCACCGCTCGGACTTACCCGGCGGAGCATTCGGCCTTGCTCAACAGGTGCCATAACGATGGGCAAGAAAGACCCACGCCCCTGATCCTGAAGTATGGGCCGGGGGACTATAACTGCCTGCACCAGGACCTCTACGGTGAGCACATGTTTCCGATCCAGGTGGTGGTTCTCTTGAGCGGCGAGGGGGCTTTTGAAGGCGGCGAATTCGTGCTTACCGAACAACGCCCACGCATGCAGTCGCGCGCCGAAGTGGTGCCCTTAAAGCAGGGCTGTGCGGTGGCATTTGCCGTTAACGAACGCCCCAAGCTTGGGACACGCGGTTACTACCGTGTGAAGCAGCGGCATGGCGTGAGCAAGTTGAGAGCAGGACAGCGGTTCACGCTCGGCATCATCTTTCATGACGCGAAGTAGAGAAGCGGCTAGCGAACGATGACGCCGGGGTTCAGGATGCCGGCAGGATCGAGCTTGGCTTTAACGGCGCCGAGCGCTACTCCGAAGAGTTCCGGGCGCTGGGTTTCGTACCACTTCATGTGATCGCGCCCCACTGCATGGTGATGGGTGATCGTCCCGCCGGCCTTGATAAGCGCGTCCGAGGCCCGCTTTTTGATCTCCAACCATTGTTCAGCGAGCACTTCGTGCCGTCCTCGGCCCACAAAGGTGTAGTAGGGTGCCGGGCCGTCCGGATACACGTGCGTGAAGCGCGTGCTTACGGTGGCGGGTCCGCCGGTCACCTCTTCCACCGCTTGGCGCGTCGCGCCCACCACGGCGCTATGGAAGGCGGCAAAACGGTCCCAGGTAATGGCGGTTTCAAACGTGTCGTGGATGATACCGGCAGAAACGGCAGGCGGGCGGAAATGGGGCATCTTGATAAACGCTGTGCGCCAGGCGCCAGCCGTGCCGGATGTGTGGCCTGCCCCGTCATCCTCCGCGCGCTCCGGCACACCGCCATGGTCCGCGCAGACTTCCATTGCCCGCGCCATCCAGGCGTCCACCGGGTGGTCAGCATTTTCAAAAGCCAAGACCACAATGGTGCTCTTGCCATTACCAAATCCGCTCAAATCCGCTTCCGCCGCGTCCAGCAAACGCACGTTGGAGGGATAGAGCCCTGCTTGTGAGATTACCCGAATGGCCTCTGCAGCATCTTCCAGCCGGTCAAACAGGACAGCGGTCGAGGCCCTGAAGGTGGGGCGATCCTGCAAACGCATCCAAGCTTCTGTGATGATACCCAGCGCACCCTCAGACCCGATCATCAAGCGGTCAGGACTTGGCCCCGCACCCGATCCGGGCAGGCGCCGGCTCTCCATAGTGCCTGACGGTGTCAGGCTTCGAGTACTTTCAACGAAATCATCAATGTGCGTGTAGAGCGTCGCGAAGTGGCCTCCGGACCGCGTGGCAATCATGCCGCCCAGGGTTGCCATTTCAAAGCTCTGCGGGAAGTGGCGCATGGTGAGGCCATGGCCGCGCAGAGCGCCCTCTATCTCAGGGCCTGTGGCGCCCCCTTGAATGCGCGCGGCACGGCTCTCGCGGTCAACCTCAACCACCTTGTTGAGGGCGGTCAGGTCAAGCGACACGGTGCCGTTGAATGCGCTCCCCACATCAGGCTCAACGCCGCCAACAACGCTGGAGCCGCCGCCGTAGGGGATCACGGCCACGTTCTGGCCAGCAGCCCAACTGAGCACCTCTCCGATCTGGTCCTCATTTTCCGGCCGGGCCACGATGTCAGGGGCGTTCTGGTAATCGCCATCGATCATGCGCACATAGTCGGGGTAGGACTGGCCATAAGTGTGGGTAAGCCGGTCAAAGCGCTCTGAGGAGCAAAAGGCGCTGAGCGACACAGGCGCTGATACACGTGGCTCTGGCAGATCGACGGCGCCTGGAGCCGGGATGGCCTTGCGCGTGAACTCAGCGCCTCCGAAGCGTTTTGAGTAACCTTCGAGGACCACCGTTTCCTCTTCGGCGGTCAGACCATCGCCTTCAAAGCCCCACCCGCAATAATTGAGCGCGCGCGCCATAATCCTACCTCCCCACTTTTGTTTGGAGGAGAGGCTACCCCGCAGCTTGTGCGGCCTGCAAGCCCGCGCTAGGCATTTGCCGCGGCTTTAACGGCTTCATACCCTTTCAGGGCGGCTGCGCGGGCGCTGGCGTGGTCGACAATCGGTTTTGGATAGGTCTCACCGAGCACCACCCCATGGCGCTTAAGCGTCTCGGCAGACGCTTCAAACGGGGCATGGATGAACTCGGTTGGAAGATCCGCCAACTCCGGACACCAGCGTCTCACATAAGCACCGTCTGGGTCAAACTTGCGGCCCTGGGTCATGGGATTGAAGATGCGGAAATAGGGTGAGGCGTCCGCCCCGCTGCCGGCCACCCACTGCCAGCCTGCTGAATTGTTCGCAAGATCGGCATCCACCAGCGTGTCCCAGAACCAGGTCTCGCCGTGCTGCCAGTGGATCTGAAGGTGCTTGATCAGGAAGCTTGCGGCCACCATGCGCACCCGGTTGTGCATGGTACCGGTGCCCCAAAGCTCCCGAAGGCCAGCATCCACGATGGGATATCCGGTTTGACCCAAACGCCAGGCGGCTAACCGTTCAGGACTCTCCTGCCAGGGATAAGCATCGAACGCCGGGCGCCAATTCTTGTCGGGCAGGGTCGGGAAATGGAACAGCAGATGATTAGAAAACTCACGCCAACCCACTTCACTCAGGAACTTGAAGGCATCTTTCTCCAGTGCGCTATTGAGGCTGCTGGCCATATTGGTCTGCGCCCAGACCTGACGTGGTGAGATCTCGCCAAAGTGCAGATGCGGAGAAAGGCGGGAAACGTTCGGCAGATCCGGGCGATCGCGCAGGTCGCCATATCCTTTCAGACCGTCTTCCAGAAACGCGCCGAGCCGGGCTTGCGCTCCGGCCTCGCCCGGTTGCCAGTGAGCTTGCCATCCGGCGGCCCAGTTCGGCTTTTCCGGCAGCAACCGCCAATCGGGCAGTGCATCTCCAACACCTTCTATCTGGCCTAGCTGAAAGTCCGGTGCTCCCAATGGAGCCTCAACAGGACGCTGGCGGGCCGCTTTCCAAAACGGGGTATAGACCTTGAACGGGCCGCCGCTCCCGGTCTCCACTTCCCAGGGCTCGTGCAGAACATTGGCTTTAAAACTGCGCACGCAAAGGCCGGCATCGCTGAGGCCAGCTTTTATGTCCGTGTCACGCGCAACGGCATGGGGCTCATAGGCGCGGTTCCAATAAACCGCTTCTGCGTCAAGTTCTGAGGCGAGCTGAGGAATGATCTGCCTGGGATCGCCCCGGCGCAACACAAGGCCGCCAAGGCTTTTGCCGAGCGCGGCCAGACTGTGATGAAGCCACCATTTGCTCGCCCCACCCAATGGCCAGGGGTCTGTCTCATCGAGCACAAATACCGGCACAATCGTGCTGTGCTGCGCGGCCGCATGGGCCAGCGCGGGATGATCTGAGATCCGAAGATCGTTTCTGAACCAAACAAGAGCCGTCATTCTGCGCACGTCCTTACACCAATTCGGCTGTTTCGCCGATGGTTCAAGTACGTTGCGATTCTAGCGGCGGGTCACTTCACATAAGCGGCCACATCCTGCATGCCGTTGGGTTGTGCCGGATCGATGTGGAAGTCGATTTTGCGCACGAACTCGCTGGCCTGGTTCAGCTTGAGCTTCTTCCACGCCAGGGTGAGCGCGGCCTTGGGATAGACCGTCAGGCCACTGGCCTCGCGGCAGCGCGGTGTGTAGCCCAGATGATTGCGCAAGATGCCGTTGGCATAGTTCACCGCATAGGTATTGCGGATGTGCTTGCTCCAATGCTCCGTGGTTACGGAGATGTTCAGACAATCCTCGTTAACAACCCGGTGGGGACCATTCAGGCCCCAGTGCAACATATCGCCGGGCTTGAGGTCGTGGATCTCCGCATGAGCATCAAACCAGGTTTCGTATGGGATTTCCTCTTCCTGTGTACCCATCACGATATTCTCGATGCTTTCCGGCTGAAGAAAGGGGGCCGTGTTGGGGTAAATGTAGACACGTTTGCGGCCCGCAATCTGCCAGAGAGCCTGGCCGGGGATGTCGGCATGGTAATAGACTTGCGCCCCTGGTGAAGAAACCAGAATGCCCAGATTGTGCTTAAATGTGCTGAGGCCCGGCACCAGACTTTCAAACTCAGCAAAGATCTCGTCCAGCAAGGCAGCGTAGCGCGCATCTACTTCCATGACCCGGCGCAGATTGATCCACATACGGCCTTTGGTGATGGCTTCGATGACCTGGTGGCCGGAGTTCCCAGCCACATTGCCTTCCCGCCATTCCCTGTTCAGAGGGTCGGCGCCCATGCTGTTGAGGTTGTATTTGTCCTCTGGGAAATCGTCGATGAGCGTTGCGATGGCGTCTTCGCTAAACAGTCCCGTTTCCAGCAGCCGATGGCCTAGCTTGATGGTGTGATTGCCAAACAAGGCGCTGTGGCGGTCTGTCCATCCGGTGAGAAGATTGGGCGTCATGGTGAAGGCCTCCAAGT
>JBCDIP010000261.1:0-5229 GCA_038748855.1 Pseudomonadota bacterium | reverse complement strand
CTGGCAGTCTGGACGGCCGCTGAAGATTGACCAAAGGATCCCCCGCGCATGAGCAATCGCAAGAAGACATACCACGGTGTCACCTTGGGCATTCTCATGGTGGACAGCACCTTCACCCGGTTTGTAGGCGATATCGGCAACGCGCAAACCTGGCCGTTCCCTGTGCAATATAAGATCGTGCGCGGCGCCTCACCCTCAGAGATGATCTCGCTGGAGGCATCTGACGTGCTCCAGCCGTTTAAGAATGCGGCCGACGAGCTGATCGCCGATGGGGTAGACGGCATCACCACAACATGTGGCTTCCTAGCGCTCTACCAGCGTGAGTTGGCGGACCATTGCCCCGTGCCTGTGTGCACGAGCGCCCTGCTTCAGGTGCCTCTGGTGGAACGCTTGATCGGCGAGGGGCAGCGGGCCGGCATCTTGACCTATTCAGCCGAGGCACTGAATGCCGCCCATTTGGAGGCTGCGGGCGTGGCCACTGACACACCGGTTGTTGGAATCCCCCGGGACAGCGAGTTTTTCCGATGGATCATCGAGGGAGACGATCAAGTTGAGTATGAGGCCATCCGCGCTGATGCCCTTGCAGCAGCCCAAAGACTGGTGGACGAGAACCCTGACGTGGGTGCCATTGTCTCTGAATGCACCAATCTGACCCCGTTTGCGGCCGATATCCGCAAGCAAACCGGCTTGCCCGTGTTTGACATGGTGTCCATGGTCAGCTGGTTTCAGATGGGTCTCAAACCTGCCTCCTACCGGCAGGATTAGATCAACTCTCTAGAGGTTGTGACAAAACTCACACCACCAATGGGGGGAGCTGTGCTCCAATGATCATCGGCACTGGGTGATCGGGAGGACAAAGCTGTGATCACCTTCGTTTGCAAAGTGCGCGATCTGCCCGGCTGGAAGAACGTCACAGGCGCGGTTCCGGTCAGCGGCACGCTGTTGCACCTCGAAGATGTTCAAACCTTTTGCGCCGGCGTTGCACGCGCCCTGGAAGACGAGCTGGCCTACGGCATGAGCATAGATGTTGGCGAGCTTGAAAACGGCGGCAAGGCAGCGCTGAGCGTCTCAGGTTGGTGGACAGAGAGCGACGTGCTGCTGGGCATCAGCTCAGTTGAAACTGTGCAGCTTGGCTACGTGCCCAGCGTGGAAGCAGAACGCCTGCGCACCACGGGCCAGAGCGAGCTGAAGGCTCAGCTGCTATCGGTGTGCTGCCCAATGGATGATGAGGAAGAGCCGGATATTGTGTTCCAGATTTTTGTGCCGGGTGATTAGCGCCTATGCCTTCACGACCCGTTTCACCAGCGTTTGCAAATCAGCCCGGGTGAACGGCTTATCGATTGTTGGCGCCCCGCTCTCCTGAAGGAACTTGCTGGCGGCCGGGCTAAGTGTATCTCCGGTGATGAACCCGAACTTTGCTTCAATTCCCGGCCAGCGGCGGGCTGCCTCCTCATAAAGTCCAGGTCCATCCAGAACGGGCATGCGGATATCGCTTAAGATGAAGTCAAACGCTTCGCTCTCCAAAACGTCCAAAGCCGACTGCCCATTGTCGGCCACCTGGCAAGAATAGCCCAACGTGGTGAGATGGTCGGCGACGGTCTCACCCACATCAACCTCATCGTCCACCACCAGAACCCGCTGGCGACCATTGCCATTGCCCGATTGTGCCGGCTGCGTGGTCTGCGTCTGCTGCTCAGGTAACTCGCCCTCATAGGCGGGGAGGCGCATTTCGAAAGTTGCGCCTTGACCGTCCCGGCCAGGGGCCAGGGTCAGCCGGCCGCCATGAGCGCTGACAATGTTGTGGGCTATGGAAAGACCAATACCAGTGCCGGAGCCTTCTGATTTGGTGGTGAAAAAGGGCTCAAAAATCCGTGTGCGGATTGGATCGGGGATGCCCGGCCCATTGTCGGAGATGAGATAGACTGCCTCATCACCCTCCGGCGATGGTTTCAAAGATATATGGAGTTTGCGCGGTTGGGGCCGCTCGGCAAGCGCCTGCTGGGCATTGATCATCAGGTTGGACAAGACCTGGCCGATCTGGCCAGGGTCGCCGTATAGCGTGGGCAGACCGTCTGCGATATCACGCGTCACCTCGATGCCGCTTGTGCGCAAGCCATACTCCGTGCTGGCCAGAGCATCTTCGGCCGGCTCCGTGGCACCAAACGGGCTGCGCTCAGGCGGTTGCTGGCGCACCGTGGCCAGGAACGTGCGGACGATGCCGGCGCTGCGGTCGGCGGCAGATTTGATCCGCTCCACCCGCTTCAAGACCGCCTCGTCGTTCACCATTTCAGACAGGATATCAGCCTGGCCAATCACCACCGACAAGGGATTGTTCAGCTCATGCGACACATTGGCGAGCAGGGACCCAAGCGCGCTCATCTTCTCTGCCTGCGCCACCGCCTCGCGCTGGCGGGTCACCTCCGCTTCGGCCACCTCCTTGGCCGCCACCAGCGCAATCTCCTCATCTTTGCGCTGTGTGATATCGTGGGCAATGGTCAGGATGCCACGGACCGCCCCGGCCACGTTCAGCAGTGGCACCTTGGTGGTGTACCACGTGGAGGGGTTGCCGTTTTTGTCGAGACTGGTGTCTTCAAAGTTCAACATGGCCGCCCCTGTGTCGAGCACCTTCCGATCGCGCTCCATGGTGAGCTCCGCATAACCCGGCTCAGCCACATCGGAAACCAGCTTGCCCCTCAACTCGTCCGGTTTGAGCCCGTAGAAATCAGCTTGCGCCGGGTTGCACAGCAGAAAGCGCCCATCGGCATCTTTCACGTTGATGATGGCAGGGGTGGAATCGATCACCGTCTGCAAGGTGCCTTCGCTTTCGCGCAGGGCGTTCTCGGCCTCTTTGCGTTTGGTGATATCGGTCTGGATTGAGACGGTGCCGCCGGTTGAGGTGCGCCGGTCGCGGATTTGCAACCAACGCCCGTCGGAGAGCTGGATCTGCAAGGAGCCGCCATCCACCTCTCGCTGGCCGACGCGCCGGTCAATGTGGCTCTTGCCGCTGTCATCGGCGATAACGCCTTTTTCCAGATCATAGGCGATCAGATCCTCAAACAGCGTTCCTGGAGCGGCCTCTTCATCGGTGTAGCGGTAAAACTCTTTAAACCGGCGATTACAGAGGACGAGCTTGTTGTCCTTATCGTAGATCACGATGCCTTCGGACATGTTGTCGAGCGCGTCCATCAACAGGGCATCTGAGGCTTCAGCCGCATCTTTGGCGAGGCGCAATTCATCGTGGGCGTGCTCGCGGTCGGTGATGTCGGTTCCGATCAGGCCGATGGCCACCGACCCGTCCGGCGGCAATTGGATCGGGAACTTGATCTCCATGAATATGCGCTTGCCGGCGACCCCCAAGACGACCTGCTCACGCTCCACCGCCTGTCCCGAGGCTGCAACCGCCTCATCATGGGCCTTAAAGGCGTCCGCGATCTCCTTGTCGAACAGGTCGTGGGCGGTATGCCCAATAATCTGCTCAGACTTCAGAGCATGGAGATCCTGAAAGGTGCGGTTGACGAAGATATAGCGCCCATCCATGTCCTTCAGACATATGGTGGCCGGCGAGTTCTGCGCCATGGCTTCAAAGCGCGCTCTGTTTTCCCTCAGCGACTTTTCGGTTTCGACCCGGGCGGAGATATCGCGGCCATAAATGTTCACCTCGCTGCCGCCCGCCGCCAGGTGCATTTCAAACCGGTAGATGGCTTCGCCCACAGTCACATTGGCCTCCGCCGGGCCCGCACCCTCAGCAAACCGCAACACGGCCACCTGGAGGGCGGGCGTTTTGATTTTTTTGAACGATTTGGTGAGCAGGCCGTCGATCTCCTGGGCAGACCGGTTGGCGTAGACCAATGCGCCTTCCGGCTTGGCGATCATAACCGGATTGGGGTTTTCGTCCGGGAGCTGAGCAAGCCGGGCCAATCGGGCGCTTTCTGCGCCGCTGTCAGTGCCCCCTGAACTGTTTTCCTCGCTCATGCGTATATTCTAACCTAAGAGCTGAGGCGCGCCAGCCCCAGATGAATGCTGGATGAATTGTGATCTCACGATGAGTTCAGACCTGTTATTCTACGGTGCAGGTTCAGGTAAAAGTATTGGGCCACAGGAGCTCTGGAAATTCGAAGGAGAGATCGAATGTTCAAGAATGCCGTCCTGAGTGTCGCCCTTGCGGGCTTTGTTGCCGCCACCATGTTGGCCGTAACCACGACCGGGGCCGATGCGGGCAAAAAATTCTACTTCTCTGTGCAGCCACAAGGCGTTGAGCGCTCTGGCAGCCAGGCCCATGTTTGCCGCCATTGGAAGCGCAAATGGCGCCGCACGGGCCAGCAGCATTTTCTGCGCAAATACCGCAACTGCCTCCTGCACTCCGACTAACCGTCCGCGTTTGGTGTAAGCGCAAGTTTCCCTCCACGCCGGATAGCGGCCATGCTATCAGTGCGCCTGAAGTTTTGAGGAAACGACACCAACAACAAGGACAGGCGATTATGAACCTCGTGAAATCCTTCGCATTTTTGGCGGCTGCCGCTGTTATGCTCTCCAGCCCCGCTCAGGCGGAAACCCGCGTTACGTACAAGTCGGCAAAGTCCACCTCTTCCTACTATCAAATGGCCGTGCAGATTGCCGAAGCCGTCAAGAAAGGCTCAAACGGCGACATCATTGTTACCGTGGAAGAAAGCCAGGGCTCTGTTCAGAACGTGAAAGAAGCTGCCCTGCGCACGGGCAACTACGTTTTCACCACGCCGCCTGTGTTGGTGAAACTGGCCCAAAACGAAAAGGCGATGTTCAAGGACAAGGGCAATCCGAAGTTTGCCGACATCCGCGCGCTCTTTCCGATCCCCTCGCTCACCATGCATTTTGTCATGCGGGCCGATAGCGGCGTGAAGTCGTTTGCAGATCTTGAGGGTAAGACGCTGCTCATCGGCAAAGGCTCGTTCGGCGCCCGGGAAGGGGCCAAGTACATCAAGCTGTTCGGCTTGGAAGGTAAGGTTACTCTGGCCGATGTAGAGCTGAACGCCGCCGTCAGTGCGCTGAAGAACAAGCAGATTGATGGCTTCGTCACCGCCGGCTCCTGGCCTGCACCCAACGTGATTGAGGCTGCGGCCAGCACGGGCGTGACCGTTCTCTCCCTGAACGACGAGCAAGTGGCGAAAACCAAACGCACCAAGCTGGTGATACCGGGCGGCACCTACGCAGGCGTGGACGGGGACACAGTCACCACTTCTCTGCACGTTGTGG
>JBCDIP010000260.1:0-5248 GCA_038748855.1 Pseudomonadota bacterium | reverse complement strand
GCGCATCGGCCGCAACCTGATTTCAGTTGGCAACCTTGTGCAGGCCAATTCGACATTGCTTGCCTCAATCGTCTCTCTGGATCCCATCTACTTTTATTTCGATGTGGATGAGCGCGCCTTTCTGGCCTATTCGCGCTTGGCGCGGGCGGGCCAGCGGCCCTCGGGGCGCCTTACGCCCTATGAAGTGGGGATCCAGCTGACGGACGAGACGGAACCAAAGCACAAGGGCAACCTGGATTTTGTGGACAACCGCATCGACCGGGGCACGGGCACCATGCGCGGCCGCGCTGTTGTGCCCAACCAGGACCTCTTTCTGCAGCCGGGCCTGTTCGGCCGGATCTCAATTCCAGGCTCGGAGGAATATGATGGGATCCTGGTGCCCGATGCTGCCGTGGGCACCGATCAGAACCGGCGCATTGTGTTCGTGGTGGGAGAAGAGAACAAACTCACCCCAAGGGTGATCCGCCCAGGTCCGCGCATTGATGGATACCGGGTGGTGCGCACAGGCCTTAAGGGCGATGAGCTGATTGTGGTCAAAGGCCTTGCCCGGGTGCGTCCCGGCATGACCATCGATCCCCAGCCGATTGAGCTGCCGCTTGTGGCGGCGCCCGAATAGACTGGGCGCGCCATGGGCTTTGCACATTTCTTCGTCGACAGGCCGATCTTTGCCAGCGTGATCTCTATTCTGATCGTGCTGCTCGGATCGATCTCCTACTTCTTGCTGCCGGTCGGCCAGTATCCCGACATTGCGCCCCCCACCATTGTGGTCACTGCCAACTATTCCGGCGCTGATGCGGTCACCGTGGCGGAAACCGTGGCCGCACCGATCGAGGAGGAAATCAACGGTGTGGAGAACATGCTCTACATGTCCTCCTACTCCACCAGCGCCGGCACCATGTCGCTCACCATCACGTTCGAAACGGGAACGGATCTGGATGCCGCCCAGGTGCTGGTGCAAAACCGGGTGGCCATCGCCGAGCCGCGCCTGCCCGAAGAGGTGCGCCGGGTTGGGATCACCACGCGCAAAAGCTCGCCCAACCTGATGATGGTTGTGCACATGCTGTCGCCTGACGACAGCCTGGACCAGCTCTATGTGTCCAACTATGCACGCAACAATGTGCGCGACGTGCTGATCCGGCTTGACGGTGTCGGCGATCTCACCATCTTTGGCGAGCGCGAATATTCTTTGCGCGTGTGGCTCGATCCGGAGAAGCTGGCTTCCTATGAGCTTACCTCGTCAGACGTGGTTGAAGCGTTGCGCGAGCAGAACGTTCAAGTGTCCGGCGGGGCCATTGGGGCCGAACCTGCGCCAGCGGGGATCGCAACCACCTACACCGTCACTACTCAGGGCCGTTTTTCTACCGTGCGGCAGTTTCGCAATGTGATCGTGAAGGCCGGCGATGATGGCCGTCTCATTCGCTTGCAGGATGTGGCCCGCGTTGAAGTTGGGGCCAAAAGCTACACCACCAACTCCTATCTGAACGGCAAGCCGGCCGTGGCGCTGGCCATCTTTCAGCGGCCGGGCACCAACGCCCTGCAGAGCGCGTCCGACATCATCGCCACCATGGAGGAGCTCTCCAAGAGCTTCCCGCCCGGCCTAAAACATCAGATCGTCTACAACCCTACTGACTTCATCGATCAGTCCGTGAAGGAGGTCTACAAGACCCTTCTGGAAGCCGTGCTGCTGGTGGTCTTGGTTGGGGTCGTTTTCCTGCAGTCCTGGCGCACGGCCATCATTCCCATTGTCGCTATCCCTGTGTCGCTGATCGGCACCTTCATGGTGATGGCCGCCCTCGGCTTCTCGCTCAATACCCTCACCTTGTTCGGCCTGGTGCTGGCGATCGGCATTGTGGTGGATGACGCCATCGTGGTGGTGGAGAATGTGGAGCGCAACATCGCCCGGGGCCTGTCGCCCCGCGAAGCGTCCCACAAAACCATTGATGAAGTGGGCTCCGCGGTGATTGCCATGTCACTGGTGCTGTGTGCAGTGTTCATTCCCACTGCGTTCGTGCCCGGCATATCGGGCGCGTTCTACAAGCAGTTCGCCATCACCATTGCCACCTCGACCATTATCTCGGCCGTCAACTCGCTGACCCTTTCACCAGCGCTGGCCGCCCTGTTGTTGAAACCACATGGGCATAGCCAGCCCAAGTTTGTCATCGCACGCCTCGGCAGCTGGGCCGCCGACAAGTTCAACACCGGCTTTGATGCCACAAGCGATGGCTATGGCCGCTCAGTGGGCGTACTGGCCAGACGGAAGCTGGCAGGCCTTGCGGTCTATGCCGCCCTGATCGGCCTGACGGTCTGGGTGTTCGGCAAGGTGCCTGGCGGGTTCATTCCACAGACCGACCAGGGCTATGGCATTGTTGTCATTCAACTGCCGGACGGCGCCTCATTGCAGCGCACGGACAAGGTGGTCCAGCGGGCCACCAAGATCATCCTGGACACGCCCGGTGTTAAGAGCGCTGTTGCCTTTGCCGGCTTCTCCGGCGCGACCTTCACCACGGCAACAAATGCGGCCGCCATCTTCGCGGCCTTCGATCCGTTCGAAGAGCGTACCAGCCCGGGCCTCACATCGGGCGCGATCACCGGCAATCTGTTCGGCCGGCTGCAGCAGATTGAAGAGGCGTTCATCATTGCGATCCAGCCGCCTTCCGTTCGCGGTATCGGCCAGGGCGGCGGCTTTAAAATGCAGATCCAGGAGCGCAGCGGCGCCGATATGGGCCGCGCCCTTCAAACCGCCTTTGCCATGATGGGCGCTGCGCAATCCACGCCTGAGGTCACGCGGGTGTTCACCACCTTCTCCAACTCCAGCCCCTCGTTCTACTTGGACATTGACCGGGTGAAAGCACGTCAGCTGAATGTGCCGATCGGGGCGATTTTCGATACGCTGGAGATCAATCTCGGCTCGTCCTACGTGAACGATTTCACTGCTTTCGGGCGCCGCTATGACGTGCGCGCCCAGGCCGATGAGCGCTTCCGGCTGGACCCTGTGGACATTGCCAGGCTGAAGGTTCGGTCCTCCAGCGGAGCCTTGGTGCCGCTCGGCACGCTGGTTGAGATCAAGAACACCAGCGGGCCCTATCTGGTGCAGCGCTACAACCAGTTCGTGTCCGTGCCCTTGCAGGGCAGCACCGCGCCGGGCGTTTCCACGGGCGAAGCGCTGAACGCCATGGAACGGCTGGCGGCCACGTCCCTGCCCCAAGGCATGACCTTTGAATGGACGGAACTTGCGCTGCAGGAAAAGCTCACCGGCAACACGGCGACCTATCTGTTCGTGCTGGCCATTGTGTTCGTCTTCCTGTTGTTGGCAGCTCAATATGAGAGCTGGGCGCTCCCGCTCGCCATCATGCTCATCGTTCCGCTCTCCATCCTGGCGGCCTTGAGCGGGGTGATGCTGCGCGGCATGGACAACAACATCCTCACTCAGATCGGGTTGATTGTGCTTGTGGGCTTGGCGGCGAAGAATGCCATTCTGATTGTGGAGTTCGCCCGTCAGCTGGAGGATGCCGGACGGGATCTGGTTGAGGCCACGGTGGAGGCCTGCCGCTTACGACTGCGCCCGATTTTGATGACAGCCTTTGCCTTCATATTGGGTGTGGTCCCTCTGGTCATCGCGTCCGGTCCAGGGGCAGAGCTGCGTCAGGCGCTGGGCACGGCGGTGTTCTTTGGGATGCTTGGTGTCACCGTGCTTGGCCTGTTCCTGACGCCGGTGTTCTATGTGGCGATCAGGTCAGTTGCGCTGTGGCGGACTGGGGCAAAGGACGCAAAAGACGCCCAACCGGTCAGCGAGAGCGAGTAGTGGTGACCCCGACAGGATTCGAACCTGTGACCCTCAGATTAGGAATCTGATGCTCTATCCTGCTGAGCTACGGGGCCGACCTTGAAATCCTCAGCTACACTATTTCTCCCCGATTGTGAACGGCCTCACGAAGCCTTACGTTCCTCGCGGTAAAAGCCCAGCTTCTCATGCACCACCCGGTCAGAGAAGAAGAACAAGAAACAGTCCTCACTGGCCGTGAACGACCTCCACTTCCAGCCCGGGATGGCCAGGGTGTCCTTAGGTGAGAACGTGAAACTTTCATCGCCGATCACCGCCTCCCCCCTGCCCTCGGCCACATGCATCACCATGCTGTCGGTGCTGCGGAGGGCCACGGTCGTTGTGCCGGCCTTCACGTGCATCATCCACGCCGCCATGGTGGGCATGGCCCAGCCGCCATCCACCGGGTTGGCATAGCGCAGCGTGGTGGCCTCATGCGGGTCCGGCTCAGCGCCCTCAGCGCTCGCCAGCAGGGCGGCGCGGGTGCGCTCGTAAGGATAGTTGAAGATCGGCGAGGTCTGCCCATAGGGCGAGGCTGCGTTGAGCGGCAACAACCCCTCGCCAAAGCGGGCCCGGCTGTCGCCTTCCGGGCGCGTCACCGCATGGCGCTTGTCGTTGTAGCCCTCCATGAACACCGCCTCAAAGAAGCCGACCATGGGAATGTCGAGCCCATCCAGCCAGGACACAGGCGCATCGCCCTCATTGCCGTGGTCATGCCAGGCCCAAGCCGGCGTGATCACCAAATCGCCTTCGCGCATGGCGGTGCGCTCGCCGCCCACGGCTGTGAACCCGTGCTCGCCCTCAATCATGAACCGCAAGGCCGATGGCGTGTGGCGGTGGGCCGGGGCGGTCTCGCCCGGCAAGATCAGCTGAATGCCCGAATAGAGCGTGGCCGTGGTGCGCGAGGCACCCGGATAGCTGGGGTTCTCGAACACCAGAACCCGGCGCTCGGCCTCTTCGGCGGTGAGCAAGCCACCCGATTCCAAAAGCAAAGGACGTACATCCTCATAGGCCCACTTAAACGGAACGGCCTTGGCCCGCGGTTCTGGAGGCACAATGTCCTTGAGCACTTCCCAAAGCGGCGTCATGCTGTGGGGCGCCAGCCGGCAATAAAACTCTTCGCGCCGCGCCTGGTCGGCCTCGCTCACTGCGGTCATGGAGAGGGTTCCTTCTCATCTCATTTGCCGGCCCAAGTCTAGGACACAGAACCGCAGTGTCACAAGGCTGCCAAACCTTCTATGAACCGCAACGGATCAAAGGATATGCCTATGCCAGCCCCAAAAACGCATGCCCTGAAAATCGTGCGCACAGACCGCGAGCTGGAATGCCCCGTAATCGATGCTGAGCTCACCGCTCTCGGCGCTGACTTGGTGCTTCTGCCGGACGGAGTGAGCGAAACCGAGCTCGCCGCGGAAGTGGCCGACGCGG
>JBCDIP010000259.1:0-5250 GCA_038748855.1 Pseudomonadota bacterium | reverse complement strand
CTTCAACAATGCCTTGAAAGAACGCGAACGGGCTGGACACATGCAAGAGTCCAGCTTTGTGGGCATCGATAAAGCGTCCATCATTGAAGCGGTGTTCAGTGACAAGAACGCCAACATCACCATTAAGTTCGTCAGCAAGCTGATTTCGGCCACGCGCGACAAGGAAGGCACCTTGATCGAAGGCGATCCTAAGAAAGTGCGTGAAGTGACGGATATTTGGACGTTTATGCGCGATGTCACTTCCCGCGACCCGAACTGGCGGCTGGTGGCGACCGAAGCCGCTAACTGATCCTGACCCCCTGAAGGTGGACCGGCGCTCCCCAATTCCAGCTGGCATATTGGGCCTCGCACTGACGCTTGCCGTCTTTGCGGTGCATCCCGAACCGGCTCAAGGCGCCAGCGTTAAACGCACCCAATTCTCCGCCCTGAAGGGTTGGCCCGGGCCTGGCGTTGAGCGCGGGCTTGCGGCTTTTGTGCGCTCCTGCCGAGCCATGCTGGCAGGCAAGGCCAAGTGGCCGTCCAAGTCCAGATTTGGCGGTTCCCAGGCTGATTGGCGCCCCGTATGCCAAGCGGCCGTACGTCTGGGCACTAACGCCAGTCCGGCGCAGAGCGTTGCTTACTTTCAAAAACACTTCCAGCCGGTGGTGGTGAGCGGCAGCTCAAGCCTTTTTACCGGATACTTCGAGCCGGAGCTTGAAGGCTCGCTCAGCCCGAAGCCCGGATATGCCACGCCGCTGCTCCGCAAGCCAAAGGATCTGGGCAAACGGAAGCCCTATTTTACCCGCAAGCAGATTGAGCAGGGCGCTCTTAGAGGAAAGGGTCTTGAGTTTCTCTGGCTGAAGGACCCAACCGATGCGTTCTTCCTGCATATCCAAGGCTCCGGGCGGGTGAGACTGGACACGGGCGGCGCACTCCGTGTGGGGTTTGCGGCCAAGAATGGGCGTCCCTATACGCCCATAGGCAAGATCCTCATTGAGCGCGGGGAGATTGCCCGGGAAAACATCTCCATGCAATCCATCAGGGCCTGGCTGTTGCTCAATCCCGATCAGGCCCGGGAGTTGTTCTGGAAGAACCAGTCCTTCATCTTCTTCCGCAAAAGCGCAGCGTCCGACCCAAATCTCGGCCCTGCCGGCGCCCAAGGGGTCCAACTCACGCCCGAGCACAGCCTCGCTGTTGACCGGCGGTTTACAGCCTATGGAACACCTCTGTGGTTGGAAACCCAGGTGCCCACCGGCGCGAACGGGGCGCTGGTGCCTTTTGCCAAAGTGATGGTGGCCCAAGACACTGGCACGGCCATCAAAGGTCCGGTGCGCGGAGATGTGTTTTTCGGCTCCGGTGAACAGGCCGGCTATGCAGCGGGATTGATGCAGAGCCCTGGCCGATTGGTGTTGCTGCTGCCCAAAGCCCTTGCCAGGCGGCTTGCACGATGACAAACAGCCGGGATGGCAAGGGGTAGCGGAAAATCTGGCGACGGCGATAAGGACGACGATCATGCGCTGTGGGAGCGGGTGACCAAGACAGTGACCCCCATTAAGCGCACACGTTACACGGAGCACGCCCCAAGCCCGGTCGCGCCAAAACCCAAGGCAACCCCTCCGCCGCCGGGCAAGAAAACCACCCCAAAGCCAGTCCAGCCACGCCCGGCTGCGGCCCGGCGCGCGCCAGATCCGCCGCAACCACCCGCCCTCAGCCAGTTTGACCGGCGCACGCGGCAGAAGTTAACCCGGGGCAATGTGGAGATCGATGCAAGGCTCGACCTGCATGGCCATTCGGCCGAACGGGCCCGGGGCGAGCTGATGCGCTTTATCAGCTCCGCCCACGCACAGGGGCACCGCACGGTGCTTGTGATCACCGGCAAGGGGGAATCGCCTTACGCTCGCCACACCCTGCACGGCTCTGACCATTTCCACACGCCTGAACGCCAAGGACGCTTGCGGCGACTGATCCCAGAATGGCTTGGAGAAGCTGGCTTCAGGGCCTATGTGTCCGGCTACCAGCCGGCCCATCCGCGCCATGGCGGCGGCGGGGCGTTTTATGTGCGCATCCGCCGGAACAGGCGCTGAGCTGATGACCCCGTTCGGTGAAAAGATGCGCCAGCTGCGCAAGCGTCAGGGAGTAACCCAGAAACAGATGGCCGAAGCCTTGGGCGTCTCCAGCGCCTACCTGTCCGCCCTGGAGCATGGCAACCGCAGCCGGCCTAGCTGGTATCTGGTTCAGGGCATCAACCAGTTCTTCAACCTGATCTGGGACGAAGCCGAAGAGATCGAGCGCCTGGCCAACCTTTCTCACCCGCGGGTGGCCATCGACACCAGCGAGCTCAGCGCCGAGGCCACTGAACTGGCGAACCTGCTCTCAACCAAATTTTCCAGCCTGGATGATCGGCAAATCCGCACCATCCGCGCCGTAGTGACAGGAGAGGATGACAAGCCGTCAGAGGATGACCTTTGAGAGATCGGCGTTTTTCGCCAGATCGCCCAGGTGTTCCTCAACATAGGCTTCATCGATCTTGATCTTCTCGCCGGGACGGTCAGTTGCGGTGAACGAGATCTCGTCCAAAACGCGCTCCATCACGGTTTGCAGGCGCCGGGCGCCAATATTCTCCACCGTGGAGTTGATGTCGGCAGCTATTGTTGCCAATGCATCGATACCATCGTCGGTGAACTCCAGGTGCACGTCTTCGGTCCCCATGAGAGCCACATATTGCTTGATGAGGCTCGCTTCCGGTTCGGTGAGAATGCGGCGGAAATCCTCTTTAGTGAGGGCCCGCAGCTCTACTCGGATGGGCAGCCGGCCTTGCAATTCAGGCAGCAGATCGGAAGGTTTGGCCAGATGGAAGGCGCCGGAGGCGATAAACAATATGTGGTCGGTGTTCACCGATCCATGCTTGGTGGACACCACCGTGCCCTCAATCAGGGGCAACAGATCGCGCTGCACCCCTTCGCGGCTGACATCGCCGCCGGTGCGCTCAGAACGGGCGCAGATCTTGTCGATCTCATCCAAGAAGACGATGCCGTTGTTTTCTACCAGGTCAATGGCTTCCTGAACGATCTGATCATTGTCCAAAAGCTTGTCTGATTCATCGGACAACAGGAGTTCATAGGAATCCTTCACTGAAAGTCGGCGCGTCTTCGTGCGCCCGCCCATGGCTTTGCCCAGGATGTCATTGAGATTGATCATGCCGACAGAGGCGCCCGGCATGCCGGGGATCTCAAACTCGCCCATGCCACCAGACGTATCAGAGACCTCAACCTCGATCTCTTTGTCATCCAGTTGGCCCTCGCGCCGCTTCTTGCGGAACGATTGGCGGGTTTTGTCCGATGCCCCCTCGCCCACCAGCGCATCAAGCACCCGTTCTTCGGCGTTCACATGGGCGGCGGCTTGCACTTCCTTGCTTTTCAAGGACTTGACCAACAGGATGCCGGCTTCCACCAGGTCGCGGATCATCTGCTCGACATCACGGCCCACATAGCCCACCTCGGTAAATTTGGTAGCTTCCACCTTGATAAACGGCGCGTTGGCGAGCTTGGCCAGGCGGCGGGAAATCTCCGTTTTGCCCACACCGGTGGGGCCGATCATCAGGATGTTCTTGGGCAACACCTCTTCGCGCAGGCCCTCATCCAGCTGCTTACGGCGCCAGCGGTTGCGCAACGCAATGGCCACGGCGCGCTTGGCGTCCTTCTGGCCGATGATGAAGCGATCAAGTTCAGAAACGATCTCTCGGGGCGAAAAATCAGTCATAAGTCCTCAAGGGGGTTACATCTACAAAGTCTATTTGGTTTCTGCGTCGAGGGTTTCGACAATCAGGCTACCATTGGTGAAAACGCAGATCTCAGCGGCAATGTCCATGGATTTTCGGGCAATTGCCTCTGCATCCGCGTCCGTATCAATCAAGGCCTTCGCGGCGGCCAGGGCGTAGTTGCCACCAGATCCGATGGCCGCCAGGCCATCTTCCGGTTCCAGAACATCGCCGGTGCCTGTCAACACCAGTGTCACCGACTTGTCGGCCACAATCATCATGGCTTCCAGGCGGCGCAGGAACCTGTCGGTGCGCCAATCCTTGGCCAGTTCCACGCACGCGCGGGTCAACTGCTGGGGATATTGCTCCAGCTTGGCCTCAAGTCGCTCCAGAAGGGTGAAGGCATCTGCGGTTGCCCCGGCAAAGCCGGCAATCACGCTGCCCTCGCCTAAAGGGCGCACTTTGCGGGCATTGGCCTTTATCACCGTGTTGCCCAGGCTCACCTGGCCGTCGCCGGCCACCACGACCTTGCCGGCCTTGCGCACGGTGACGATGGTGGTGCCATGCCAGGCGCTTGCATCAAAGGGATTGTCAGAAGTCACGAGGGCTGTTTCCTTAAAGCCAGGGGTTTGCTCACAGTGATTTAATCAAACTCGCGCACAATGCAATGTGTAACCGGACTTGTCGTTACTCTGGAACAATTCGGTCTGGGCTGATAAAAGCCCGCTTTTGAACTTAGGAGCCAGCATCATGCGCACGGCAAAGCTGAAGCGTGAGACCAAGGAAACCAAGATCCAGGTGGAGCTTAACCTGGACGGCACCGGCGTGTACGACGTCTCAACCGGCATCGGGTTCCTTGATCATATGCTGGAACAGCTGAGCCGGCATTCGCTGATGGACCTTAAGGTGCGCGCTGAGGGCGATCTGCATATCGATATGCACCACACCACCGAAGACAGCGGCATTGCCATTGGACAGGCCGTCGCTAAGGCCCTGGACGACAAGAAGGGCATCCGCCGCTATGGCAGCCAGCTTTTGCCTATGGATGAGACCTTAACCCGGGTGGCGCTGGACTTTTCCGGCCGGCCATTCCTGATGTGGCAGGTTGAGTTTTCCCGCCCAAAGCTGGGCGACATGGACACAGAGCTGTTCCGGGAATGGTTTCAAGCCTTTGCCCAAAACGCAGGTCTGACCCTCCACGTGGAGTGCCTGCATGGGGAAAACAATCACCATATTGCCGAAACATGCTTTAAGGCGCTTGCCAGAGCCATGCGCGAGGCAATGGAAATTGATCCACGCAGTGCGGAAGCGGTTCCCTCAACGAAGGGTGTGCTGTAAGAACAGCCCCTGAAAGTGCTGTTTCAAACGCAAGGTCTTAGACGAGCCTGGCTCAATGAAAACCTATGCCATCTATCATCCCTCCGGCACGACGGCTGGAACCCTGGCCGATCCGGACAGCGCGGTCTTCATCAAGGAAGGCCCGGCCTGGCCTGCGCTGTTCTTTCCCGTCCTGT
>JBCDIP010000258.1:0-5258 GCA_038748855.1 Pseudomonadota bacterium | reverse complement strand
GCTGGTGATGACGCGGGTGGTCAACGATCTGTCAGCAACCAAGCTGTGGCTGGCGGACGGCTTGGTGGCCATCGTGGTTGGGGCCGGGCTCTTAAGCACCGTAGCGGTGCTGGCAGCTTGGTTTCAGCCGGCTTTGCTGGCCCCGCTCGGTTTGGCGGTGATGGTTTGGTGTGTGCCGGTGGCCGCGAGCTTGCGGCCTTTGGAGCGCAAGGTGCGCGAAAGCCGGCGCCAGAGGGGGCGCATCGCAGCCCGTGCCGGCCAGCTTTTGGGAGCGCGGTTGTCCGTGCTGGGGCTTGGCCGACATGGTGCTGCGGTGCGAGGGTTGTTGCGGCGTTCCGCCAAACTCAATGCAGCGCTGGTGAGCCGCGCCACCTTATCTGGTGTGCTGCGCTCCAGTGGTGACCTTGTGTTTCCGGCGGTTGCCTTTGGCCTGGCGGGGGTGGCGTATTTCTCAACCTCAGCTCAGATTGATGCGGTGCAACTGGGCGTTCTCGTGATGCTCAGCGGCATTATCGCGGCCAACTTGGGCGCGGTTGCTCTTGGTTTGGAATATCGCCTCGCGCATCGGGTGTCCCTTTCGCGGCTGGAGGCCATCTTAAAGGTGCCCGCGCTTGAGCTGGACACGGGCCAACGCCTGCGCCAGCGGCCCAAGCAGGGCGCTAGCCTTGAGGTTAAAGGCTTGCCCTTGGCGGTTGGAGGAACGCATGTGTCTTTTGCTCTGCAGCCTTCAGACATGGCAGTGCTTTCCGGTCTTTCAGGTTGCGAGGCCTCTGACTTGACCTTCCAGCTTGCTGGTCTGAAATCCCTTGCGGGCGGTGTGGTGCGGCTTGGCGAGCAACAAGGCGGCCGCTTACGCCCGCGCGACTGGTGGCGCATGATCACGGTTGTTTCGCCCCATCTGCCGATGATGGTGGCCAGTGTTGAAGCCAATGCGAAGATGGGGGCTCATTCCTCCATCAGCGAGGAGGAGCAAGCGCGCCTGTTCTCAGCGTTTGGCCTCACAGATGATGTGTTGGCGCAGCGGGTAGAGGCCTCCCGGCCCCTGCCGAGCCCTATAGCAGCGGGCGTGAGGGCATGCCGGGCGATCCTGCGGCGCACGCCCATCATCCTTGTGAACGATCCGGCGCTGTTGGAGAGTGAAGAACTGCTCGACGCTCTGCTTGGCGAAGCACGGGCGCGGCGCGTGACGCTTGTTGTGGTGGGAACGTCTCAGCTGGCCCGGCGCTTCGGGCTAAACTCTATCGATCTCTGATCTAAGGCTTGAGTGCTTCAAGGGCACCGCGTTCTGCTGCTTGTGAAAGCGGGTCGCTGGCACCGACGGCTGTCAGGTAGGCGTTCAAGGCCTCCAGCGACGAGGCCGGTGCATAGCCTTCGGTGTTCTGAGCCGCCACCACGGTAAACTGCACCTTCCAGGTTTTCTGAATGTTACAGGCCACGGCCACCACTGTGGACTTGTCGGGATGATCCAACTCAAACTCCCGGCACAGGTCCCCGTTGGTGTCTTTGTAAGAAGCGATGGCGCGGAAGCGCTCGTTGTTGCCCAGGTCTTTCTGCTTGCCTGAGGCAACCTCGTGAAGCGCCTGAACCACGCCGGGTGATCCAAGATTGGCAGCCTGCAAGCCGCTGGTTCCGCCAGGCTCGGTGAGACCCAGCCAGTAGCCACCGGCAACGCCTGCCACAAGCGCCACCGATGCTGCGAGCGGCACCGCCCAACGCGGCGTGCTCACCGGAGCAGACGGACGGTTTTGCGGGAACGGCACAACGTTCTCGGCTTGCTCTGCGGTGCCTGCGACCAGCCCTTCCACCTTCTGGCGCAGGGCTTCAGGCACGGGCTCATCCAGAAGGGGTTTGAGCGCATCCTGGCTTTTCAGCCGGGTTTCCATAAAGGCTTCCACACGCAAGGCCAGAGCTTCGTCCGCCTCCATGGCGCGCTCAACGGCTTCGCTCTCATCTGCGCTCAATTCGCCGTCGGCAAACGCCATCAAGGTTTCGTCACTGAAGGTGTGTTCTGTCATCATGCAGAGCCTTTCTCATCCTCAGAACGTGTGGCGTTCGCGTCTATTCCCATTTCTGCCATAATTTTTTTGCGCGCCCGCGCCAAGCGGCTCATCACGGTACCGATGGGCACCTCCAGAATGTCGGCAGCTTCGCGGTAGGACAGCTCATCGACACAGACCAGAAGCATAACCTCGCGCTGATCATCGGGAAGATTTGCCAGATGTTCTGCGGTGCTGTTCAGCATGAGGCGGGCCTCCGTGACGGTCGCGCCGTCCTGGCCCACCAGATAGTGGGCTTCATCAACATCGATCTTCGTGCCCTCAGTGGTGCTGCGGCGCAGCCGGTCAATCCAGGTGTTGCGTAAAATGCGGAAAAGCCAGGCATCCAGCCGCGTGCCGGCCTCATAAGCGTGCTGGTTGGCCAGAGCTTTCTCGCAAGCGATCTGCACCAGATCATCGGCCACATCGCGCGATCTGCTGAGCGAAATGGCAAACCGCCTAAGCCGCGGCAACAGATCGATTAACTGTTGGCCGAAATCGTCCGCCATAAAATTCGGGCCCTTCCCGAAAAAAAAAGTTGTCAGGGCGGAATAAAGCCCGGTTTACCTCGTTTGTATTCTCACAGATACATGGGTGAGACAGATGATGGCAACATGCGAACGTAACTTCCCTTCTCCCGAAGCCTCCCGGCGCCGGCTGCCCTGGGCCGTACTGTTTTTGGCCGCCGCGTTTTGGCTCGCCGATGCGCCTGGCCAGGTGCTGCCGGGCGGTGGACCGGCTTTCGCCGATGATGGGGACGGCGACGATGGCGGCGACGGTGATAATGGCGGAAATGGCGGAGACAACGGTGGGGGAGGCGGCGGCGCCGGCTCAGGGCGCGGCGGTGAAGGCGGGGGGCTGAGATCGCGCGGTACGCGCAACCGTCCTGGCGGGCTGTTCAACATTTTCCGCCTCCCCCAGCGCAACCGCAACCGGCGCCGCGCCCGTCCAGCCGCCGCCTTGGCAACGCGAGCGCCGGACGAGCTGGTTGTCATCGGGCTCACGCAGGCGCAGACGCAGGGGTTGGAGGCGCAAGGATATCAGGTGTTGGACCGGCAGGTGGTGCAGGCGCTGGCGGCTGAGGTGATCCGGTTTCGGATCAGACGTGGGATCGGTCTCACGGCCGCCCGTGATGAAGTGCAGGCGGTGAACGCTGCAGCCAGCGTGGATTTCAACCATTACTACCGGCCAGGCGCAGGCGATGCGGCCGCCACGCCCGTGTGTTCAGGCAAGGGGTGTGCGGCCAAGAACATGATCAAATGGCCGGTTGCAACGGGCGGGCAGGGGACCTGTGGCCAGGGGCTTCGCATTGGTCTGATCGACACAGGCATCAACCCGGACCATAAGGCGTTCACGCAAGGCCGCCTGAAAGTGTTGGACCGGCCGGTGCGCGAGGCGCGGAAGTCCTCTGCGCGCCATGGCACGGCTGTGGCAGCCCTTCTTGTGGGTTCGGCGGAAAGCCGCGCACCCGGTCTCCTGCCGCAGGCGCAGCTGATTGCGGTGGATGCGTTTTACCGGGCCTCGCGGCGCGATGAGCGCAGCGACGCCTTCACGCTTGTGCGCTCGCTTGATCTGCTCGCCCGCGAAGAGACGGGCGTGATCAATATGAGCCTGTCGGGACCGGACAATGCGGCCCTGGCCCGCATGATCGGCGCGATGGCGGGCGCAGGAACCGTCATTGTGGCCGCTGCCGGCAACCGGGGGCCGCGGGCCAAGCCGGTCTTTCCGGCTGCCTACCCCAGCGTCATCGCCGTGACTGCGGTGGATATCAGGCAGCGTCCCTACCGCCGGGCCGGCCGAGGGGCACACATTGATCTTGCCGCGCCTGGGGTGAGGGTGTGGACGGCCGCTTCCGTGCGCGGCGCCAGGCCCAAGACGGGCACATCTTTTGCCGTTCCGTTCGTCAGCGCAGCGGTTGCGCTCGCCCAGCATCGGCTGAAGCTAAGCGGTTATGATGAGGTGCGCAGCGCCTTGGCCGACCGCGCTATGGATCTTGGTCAGCCGGGTAAGGATCATGTGTTTGGACATGGCCTGCTGCAAGCAGGCGGGCTTTGCGGCGACTGAGCCCGGCACTCAAGGTTGCGGCCATCTTGCCACACTCTGTGCCAAAGTGGCCCTAATCCCGCCTCTGGAGTGGCAAATTTTAGCCCTTTCTTAACCCTGTTGCCCCTGTAATGCGCGCAATCGTTGCAGAAAGGGCTTTGGGGTGCAGAACGATGCAAGCCAAACAGGATGCCGATATCATAGAGTTCCGGCCTGAGCCAAAGCGCAAGGGCCGCAAGAAACGCCGGCTTGCTCCCGCTCAGGTGATCATATTTCCTGGCGTCAGGATTGAGCGGCGCGAGTACTCCTTGGCTGACCGGCTGCCCATGGGCACGCGCAAAACCCGTTAGGGTTCGTCCGATACAGATGATCTGATATTTGAGGCAGGTGGATTACCTGCCTTTTTTGATCTTATGCTTGTGCTTGATCCAAGAACATGACTGATCATCTCTAGCCGCGGCTAAATGCTGGTTATTTCTCGGGCATTATCTTCACAGTTGCTTGGCACGCACTTGCATTCGGGCCGATGGTGTGCATGGATGTATATGCCGGGAAGGGGGTGCTGGGAGGCGACCAATGGCGGGTGCGTGGGACACTCCGCGTTTCTTCTCAACGAGGTGTCGTGCAATCGCTTCACTGTGGATTGCCGCATTGGGTTTGTGGGCTGTCTCTCAAAGCGCGCAAGCTACAGAAACTCGCTCTGAGGCCCAGGCGCGCTGTGAGCAAAAGCATGGGCAGGGTGCGCTCGCCGAAGAAGAGCTGGACTTTGGTGAGATCTCTTACGTTTGCACGTGTAAAAGTCCCTACAAGTTCAACACTCCGGGCACCCGTTGTTTGAGGGAAGCGGCCAGTCAGCCCGCTGCTGATGCACCAAAGAGCAACACGCAAGAAACCGCACACACGCCGGCGCCCAAGACTGATCCCGATGCGGCCTTAAGGGCTTGGACCCAGGCAAAGTATCTGAACACGAAAGCGGCCTACCGGCAGTTTCTGGCAGATCACCCAAACTCGCGCTATGCGACCCAAGCGCGGCAAATCCTCACAAACACAACGCCCCAGGTGACGGCGGACAGTGTGTTTTCAAAGGCCTGGACGAAGGATCAGGCGGGCAAGAAGCGCAAGGCGTTCAGATTGTATCGCCAGGCGGCCGAAATGGGGCATTCCCAGGCCATGAACAAT
>JBCDIP010000257.1:0-5262 GCA_038748855.1 Pseudomonadota bacterium | reverse complement strand
TAGACCTTTGCGTTGCTCACCAGGTCCGCCTCTAGTCCGGGCCATTGGCCTTTGCCAAATCTGATCGCCAAGTCGAACTCATGTCGCCTCAAATCCGCCAGGGTGGGGGAAGAGTCGATGCTGATCTCAATAGCCTCGTTCTGCTCTTGAAACTCACCCAAGCGCGGCATCAACCACTTCACCGCAAAGGTTGGCTCGCAGGTGATATAGACCACCCCCTCCGGCCAATCGGACAACGCATCAGTGGCTTCGGCAATCGTGTCCAGCGCCGGCGATATAGCTTTCAGATAGTCCTGGCCATCTTCGGTCAGCTCCACACCACGCTTGGCCGTGCGGAAGAACAACACACCCAGACGTTCCTCAAGCCCGCGCACGTGCCGGCTGATTGCCGCATGGCTCACGTTCAGCTCTTCGGCGGCTTTGGAGAAGCTTTCGTGCCGCGCCGCTGATTCAAAGGCGCGAACGGCGTTGAGTGGGGGTACGCGTCTGACCATCTGGATATGTGACTTTTTCTTACATGACCTGTCAAGCAAAGGCGTTTGTGGTTTGCCTTCCAAAAGACCATTTAGAGTTCAACGCAACTGCCAACCCGCCGAAAGGAAAAGAAAATGGCCTATATAGACCACATGTCTGGCGCTCAAATCGCGGCGCACACGGCATACTCACAAGCAACCGCAGGCAACCTGATTGCCGGCGCCATACTGGACGGTATCACTCTGGTGCGCCGCTGGCTGGAAGCCCGCAAAGCCTTGCGCGAAATGCGCTTGCTCAACGAGCATCAGTTGAAAGATATTGGTCTCGACAAGAGCGACATTCCCGCAGAGGCTCCACCGAGCTTCATTGGGCTGAACCCGCGCATCTAAAGCAAGTCGAAAAGGCCGCTGTGAGGAGGGGTAATGATCGACAGCGATGAAAGACCCCTCACCGGCGGTTGCCAATGCGGCTCTGTGCGCTACGAGATCAGCGCAGAGCCGCTCAATCTTTATGCCTGCCACTGCGGCGAGTGCCGCAAACAGTCCGGCTCTTCCTTCGGCATGTCGCTGATCGTCCCAAGAGCCGCCTTTAAGACCATCACGGGAGAGCCAAAGTGCTGGTCCCGCTCATCTGCCCAAGGCTCAGATGTAGAGTGCTGGTTCTGCCCCGACTGCGGCTCGCGGATTTACCACGCCTCTTCCAGCTGGCCTGAGGAGCTGAGCGTGAAGGCCGGCACACTTGATCAACCGGTCACTGCAGCTGAGGCCATTCATATCTGGACGGCTTACGGCTTGCCCTCAACACCAATCCCCATGGGCGCCACCACGTTCCCGTTTGAGCCCGATAGCTAGCGCGCGCAGGAATTCGCGATCTTGCCGGCCAGGAACGAGGGGATAGAGCCTGCACCTCTATAGCCCTTGCACAGCTGACCAATCCGGCCCGGGTCCTTAGAGGCCCCTTCAAAACAATAAAGCCCGTTACCGTTCTTCTGGACTTGAAAACGGATGCCGCGCGCACCGGATGGCAGCTTGCGGGCCAGATAGTTGAGCACGTGGATCCGATCGGCAGACGCCTTGGCCGGAAGCCGCTCTGGACGAATGTGCATTTTCGTAACGGGAATAACCTCCACCGCCCGGGTAATCAGCTTGCCATCCTTGGCTTTACGCAGATGCACACGGCCCACAACGCCAAAATCCTTGCAGATGCCCTTCTTGCCCATGTTGGCTGTGCCGTGGTGAAGGAAATTACCGAGGCCATAAAAGATCACCGAGTTACCCACTCGATCTACCGCGCGGGGCACATGAGCATGATGGCCGATTACCAGATCGATCTTCTTTTGCTCCGCCGCAAGCCCGCGCCACTGCGTGATCTGCTTCTTGTCGGTCCGAACCCGTCCCTCAATGCCATAATGGATCGAGAGGATCCGATAGTCGCTCTTGGTCTTGGCCAACCGGTCCACCGACAGGCGGTAATCATCGTCAAATCGGTAGGCGATCTGGCCAGGCTTGTTCTTGCCCGCGCGGTGGCGGCCCAGATTGTTGGTGACAATACCGATGGCCGAAAAGGCCACCTCGGCGCCCTTCACCGAAAGCAGTTGCGGTCGGCTGGCTTCCTCGCGGTTCATACCAATGCCGGCATAGGCTTTCAGGCCTGCCTGTTTCATGGGCTTCATGTGGCGGAGAGTTTCTTTCAAGCCAGCCACCTTGTAGTCCATGGAATGGTTGTTGGCCAAAGACATCAGGTTGAACCCACGGTCCACCAGATGGCGGATGCCATTGGGATGACTGCGAAAACTGAACGGTCCTTTCTGGCCCTTCAGATCTCGCGAGAGCTTGTTGTGGTTGGTGACGATGGTCTCAATGTTGGTGAAGTTCAGATCACCATCGATCTCGCTGGCGATCCCGCTCATGGAGTCCTGCCAAGGCTGCCGGCGGCCATACTTGAGCACGCCATCCGGGTGCACAGGTGAATGATTGCGGCTGAAGCCCGTATCGCCCGTCACCACGATCGTGACGGCATCGGAGGTCAAATCTCCCGGCGCGGGCACCGCTTGAGTTGCAGGAGCTGCCGTTGGCGTCACCTCCGGCTTCTTCATCGGTCTTGGAATGCTCGAGGGTCCTGGGACAACAAGCTTGTCTTGTTTGTTGATGCTCTTGGCGGGAGGCTGCTTCAGAAACTCCCCTATTGGATCTGGATCGCGCGCCTCACCAAATCCGGGAGACGCATTGAGCGACGCGCCAAGCAGCACCGCAACACCAGCTATCCAGGGGACGCGCAGAGAATTGAACATCTGAGCTTCTTTCATGTTCTGCAGAACGTTCCCTCGAAATACCAGATTCGGCTCACAAGATCACGGACGGGCGCCCTTAATCAAAGGCGCAATCTTTCCCCCATGCTTTGGCACATGCGGCATTCGAGAAGAACACCTCAAGCTGTCCTTTCGCAAAGGTTAGCCAGTACTTCTTATCGGCGAACGAGGCTTCCATGCGCGCAATATCTCCTCGGTTCCGGTAGCGCCAGTACCCGAACAACATCTGTAAGGGCATGGGCTTCAGCTCCGGCAAGGTATTGTAGTCGGCCCCGGGCGGACCGTCGCGTCCTGGCAGCAGGCGCGTTTCACCCAAAAACCCCTTGAAGGTGTAGAACGCATCAGACGGCGCCAGGAAGGCCAGTTCGTACTCAGCCTCCACCTCAGGATTGGTGATATCGTCCGCGGTAAAGATCGGGCGGCGGCCGGCGCCGATCATGTAGCGAAAGTTTGTTGGTGTCAGGAAGGGCACAGCGCGATAGCTGGTGCGGCCCTGTTTGTAGGGGAAGAGCTCGTTGGAGCCCTTTGCGACAGTGACCAAGGGCCGGCCATCGCCGGGCAATTGGATCTGCTCGTTCACAATGTAGGTCCGGAGATAGTTGTGCTGTTGCAGCATCACTGCAAATGGTCGCTTCTCGTTATCGAGGATGACTGTGACCGCGGTGTAGTGATCCAGTTGGTGCCAGTCGGCCAGGTCTCCGGCGAGGCCGAGAGCGAGCTTTTGCCAGCCCAAAAGGCCGGTGGTGAGCCCCGAATGGGCAAAGACAGCATTGTACGTCAGGAAGATCAGTTCTTGAGGGGTTCCCAGCCACTCAAGGCGGTCATATGAGATCCGGGCATATATCTTGGGCGGCGATGCCGAAGATTGCCCTGCCACTGGCTCATGGGTGAAGATGACACCAGGATCATCCTTGTGAGTGTTCAAGAACTCCGCTGTGACAGCTTTGGAGAGCACCTTGCCGTCTTCAGACCGAAGCGTCCCCTTGGCCACATAGTCCGCATAGAAGTCGATAAAGCCCGTTTGCCCTTTCTCCAGAAAAAAGCGTGGCGCGTACTTGGTCAGCAGGGCCTGCTCTTCTGCTGAGGGAAGCGCATCGGAGGGTGGGTTTGCAGCATACCATTCAGCAAAGCCGGGATATTGTGAGAAGTTCCGAGAGGCCGCCTCAGCAGTGTCCAGAGCCCACAAACCGAAGCTCCACACCACCACCAGAAAAGGCCATATCCGCATTGCTGCCTAGCTCAGTTTTGCAATCACATCCCCGAGGGGACCCGCCATAAGTTCGTCCCCTTTTATCACACTCAAACAGGCCTCAGATCGCAAAATCAGCCCGTCATCCAGGATCTTCAAGTTATTGGCCTTCAGTGTGGATCCGGTCGACGTGATATCAACAATCAACTCTGCCACCCCCGCCGCCGGCGCCCCTTCCGTGGCGCCAAGGCTGTCCACCCTGCGGTAGCCAGTTACGCCCTTCCGATTGAAGAAACGCCGCGTCACATTCAGATACTTGGTCGCCACCCGCATGCGCCGTTTGTGGCGTTCGTAGAAGCGCTCTGAGACCACATCCAGATCAGCCATTGTGTCCACATCAAACCAACACTCCGGCACGGCCACCACCACATCCGCATGGCCAAAGTTGAGCCGCTTTACCAGATCGATCTTTTCGTCCGTGTCGGCAATGTGTTCGCGCAAGAGGTCGATACCGGTCACGCCCATATGAACCGACCGGTCCCCCAGCCTGTGCGCAATCTCACCAGCAGACAGGAACGCCACTTCGACCCCCTCAACGCCGGCGAGGCGGCCGCGGTAGCCTCTGGCATCCCCGGTGCGTTCTATGGTGAACCCCGCGGCGGCAAACAACTCCTCGGCCTTCTCCATAAGCCGGCCCTTAGAAGGGATGGCGATAATGGCACTCTCAGTCATGCGGGATGCTCCCGGTAATCGCCGCCAGACGCTCAGTGTGCACCGCAAAGCCCACAGCGGGAATAGTCTCCCCTGCCCCCAGATCTGACATCAGCCGGTCGTACCGCCCGCCGCCCACCAGCTGAACCGGCCCATCACTGCCTTCAGCTTCGATCTGAAAAACATGGCCGGTGTAATACTCCAGATTGAAGCCGAACTCCGCTGAGAACTGGAAATCGCTGGTGTCTACACCCTGCTCTGAGAGGAGCACAAAGCGACGGGCAAACACGTCGAGTGCCCGGTCCAGAGCAGCTCCGGGCAGCTCCAACTTTGAGATCTCTTCAAGCGCTTCCGCCGGCGTGCCCCGCACGGCCAGATACGCTTCGATCTTTTCCACCATTTCCGGCTTCAACGGTTCGGCCAACCGGTCAGCGGCTTTCTCATGCAAGCGTTCGGCGATCTCATCAACGGTGCGCCCGCCCACCAACGGAATGGACCGTTCGGTAAGCAGTGCATCGACCCGCTCGCGCGCCTCATTCACATCCTGCCCGCTCAACTCACCCGCCAAGCCTTCCGCCGG
>JBCDIP010000256.1:0-5266 GCA_038748855.1 Pseudomonadota bacterium | reverse complement strand
GTGTTCCAGGCCGGCATGGCCTATGAGGCCGAGGCAGGCGCCTGGTTCACAGGCGCAGACATGCGGCCCGCTCTAAGCTGAGGCAGGCGGATAAAATGTGGGTTGCGGCCTCGGTCCATTGGCCGCCCGCCTGCACCCATGCTAACAGAAGGGCCAAACAGACAGACTAAAGAATCACTGGCGGCACACCCATGAGCGACACACGTACCGAAACAGACAGCTTTGGCCCTCTCAAGGTGCCGGCGGACAAGTATTGGGGCGCGCAGACCCAGCGCTCTTTAGGCAATTTCAAGATCGGGGTTGAGACCATGCCTGCCCCTCTGGTGCGCGCGCTTGGCGTCATCAAGAAAGCCGCCGCCCTCACCAACATGGATCTGAAGAACCTGGACCGTAAAACCGGCCAGGCCATTTCCAAGGCTGCTACTGAAGTGATCGACGGCAAGCTGAACGACAATTTCCCTTTGGTGGTGTGGCAGACCGGCTCGGGCACCCAGTCCAACATGAATGCCAACGAGGTGATTGCCAACCGGGCCATTGAGCTTTTGGGCGGCGAGATCGGCTCAAAGGATCCGGTCCACCCGAACGATCATGTGAACCGCTCGCAATCGTCCAACGACACCTTTCCCACCGCCATGCACATCGCCGCGGTGGAGCAGGTGCACCACGCCCTCTTGCCCGCGCTGGAGCACCTGCATGACGCCTTGGCGGACAAAGCCAAAGCCTGGCGCAAAACCATAAAGATCGGCCGCACCCACTTGCAGGACGCAACGCCCTTGACCCTTGGCCAGGAATTTTCAGGCTACGCTGCTCAACTGAAGCTCGGCATGGAGCGGGTGAAGACCACCCTGCCCCGGCTTTACCCGCTCGCCCAAGGGGGCACCGCGGTGGGCACAGGGCTCAACACCAAGAAGGGCTTCGACAAAACCTTCGCGGCCCATGTGGCCAAGATCACCAAGCTGCCATTTAAGACAGCCCCCAACAAGTTTGAGGCCCTTGCCGCGCACGATGCCATGGTGGAAGTGTCCGGCGCTCTCAATGTGGTGGCCGTCAGCCTCTTTAAGATTGCCAATGATATTCGCCTTTTGGGCTCTGGCCCGCGCTCCGGGCTTGGCGAGCTTTCCCTGCCGGAGAACGAGCCCGGCTCCTCGATCATGCCCGGCAAGGTCAATCCCACCCAGTGTGAGGCCATGACCATGGTGTGCACCCAGGTGATGGGCAACCACACCACCGTCTCCATGGCGGGCAGCCAGGGTCATTTTGAGCTCAACGTGTTCAAACCGGTGATGATCTACAACGTGCTCCAGTCCATCCGGCTGCTGGCCGATGCGTGTCACTCGTTCACCGACAACTGCGTGGTGGGGATCAGCGCGAACGATGAACAGATCGCCGCGCTCATGGAGCGTTCTTTGATGCTGGTCACCGCGTTGGCGCCCAGCATTGGATATGACAATGCCACAAGAATCGCCAAGACCGCACATAAGAACGGCACGACGCTGCGTGACGAAGCGGTTGGACTGGGTTTTGTGACCGCTGAAGAGTTTGACAAAATCGTCAGACCGGAAAAGATGATTGGACCAAGCTGAGGACTGAGACGATGGGAGATGTGATCAATCTCAAGCAGTTCCGCAAAGCCAAAGAGCGTGCCGCTAAAAAGAAGCAGGCTGAAGAAAATCGCTCCAAACACGGGACCCCGAAGGCTGAGCGTTCTTTGAAGAAAGCGCGCGAAGACAAGGAAGACGCAAAGCTCGCCGGCCACCGGCTGACCGGTGAGGATGATGACCGCGAACCGGCATGACCGGACCGGCCAAACGCTCCGTGACAGTAGCGGGGCACCGCACGAGCCTCTCCATGGAGCCGGAATTCTGGAGCACGCTGCAGGAGATTGCAGCCAAGGACGGATGCTCACTGGCCGAACTCATCACCAAGATTGATGAGGCAAGAGGCGGCCGCAACCTCTCCAGCGCCGTCCGGGTGTTCGTTCTTAACAGGCTCAGAGCTTAAAGGTCCAACGCCGCTCAGCGGTTGTCGTCCTGTGCCCCTCCGGACTCGCGCAGCTGCTGCAAGCCCAAGGCACGGCTATCACCGCCTTCGCGTTCCTGTGCCGCCCGCAGCGCTTCAGCTTCCGCCACCGCCCGCGCCGCTGCACGTGCCTCCTCAGCCTGCTTACGGCGCGCCTCGCGCCGGGCCGCCTCCTGAGCGGCTGCGCGTTTGCGCTGAGCGGCTTGTTCTTGCGCCGCACTGAAGGCCCGCTGTTTGCGTTCAATCTCACGGGCTCTCTCCTGCTCCGCCCTCTCACGCTCAGCTGCCTCAGCCGCCAGTCTTTCCAGTTCAGCCCGCTCTGCCTCCTTGCGGGCAGCTTCTTGCCGCTCTGCCTCTTTACGCGCAGCCTCTTCTTGCGCCTTCTTTGCGGCGGCCTCTGCGGCTTGTTTCTCAGCGTCCTCTAATGCCTTCTGAGCGGCCTCCTGATCCGGCGCGTTCTCTGCCGGCACTTCCTCGTTGACCTTATTGGCTGGCGGCTCAGGCTCAGTGGTTTCGCTCTCGCCTGGCACCTGAGCGGGAGGCTGCTGCTTGGCCTTCTCACGTTCCTCAAACAGGCGTTCCTGTTCGCGCTGCAACTCTTCCAGTTTGCGCATGCTTTCCTGCAGCACACGCACAACCAGGAACGACCGCAAGCTTGTGGTGTCATGGCTTCGCGCAAGGCCGCCGACGGGTCCTTCCAGCTTCACCTGATAAGCCGGAGCCTCCGCGACGCCTGCGACCTGAACCGTCCAATCCGCATTGAGCTCGCCGTTTACCAGATTGGCCAATGCGCCGACGCGTCCGGCCGCCACGTCCGAGGTAATCTGGCCCGGCACCAACTTGACCAACCCGCTCTCAACAGACCATTCAGAGCGCACCGGCTGAAAGCGCCACTCGCCCTGATGCAAGCTTGTCGAGATGAGCCCCTCCAATTTGGCCGCGTCGTCGATGTTGTCAATCGATTGAGAAAACCCGCCAGGATCGGTTCCCACCAGACGGCTGTTGCCGAGAGCCCAAGCGCCGTTGCCCTTCAGAACGGAGATGATGCCACCGGGACTGCGCCCCTCACCTTCAACATTGCCCTCAAGCGACAGAGTACCGTGCGCCAATGGTTTGCCGCCTTTATCCCGCAAGACGTCTGCCAAGGCAGCATCGCTCAAGTCCACTCTTGCCTTAACGGCAAGATTGCCGCTTGCGGTGCGCGCAGCTTCAAGTCCACCCTGAAGTGATCCGCCATAAAGATCACCAGATCCGTTGGCGATGGTGAGCTTGTCGTCTTCGGCTTTCACAGTAAAGCGGGCATCGTTCAAGACAGCCCCTGGAGCCAAGACCAATTTCTCCGTGGACACTCGGACGTCGAGCATCAAGTCAGACAAAGCAGTGCTGCGGAAGGGACGGTCTGCCCAGAAAGCCTCACCAGGCGCGCCTTCCAGTGGTGGGCCGAGGGTCAACAGACCAAGCGCCGACCCCAGATCCAAGGTGTCGAACCGGCCGGCACCACTTAACTGGAAGGTGTCGTTCTTTGGTGTCAGGCTGCCATCGAACCTGCCCTTGATCCCAGGCAGGTCCATGGTGAAGCCGGCAATCCGGTAGCGCCGGCTGTCGCCATCGAACTGGGCTGCAAGCGCCGCTTCGCCCTCAAACGCAACGCCGGCGCCCAAGGCCCTGGTGATCCTCTTAGCATCTAGAGACGACGCTTTGACTTTGCCGCGTACGGCAAGACCGGTGCCGGGATCTTCAAAGTCAGCTGTTACGTCAAGTGTGCCGCTTAGAATCCTCGCCTTCAGATTCGCCGTGATGCCCGACGGCAGCGCCCCCGATGCCAGAAGGCTCACCTTACCATCGGCCTTACCGCTCAAGAGGGCCTCTGAAGGTCCAAGGTCCAGCGCCGACAAAAGCCGGTGTGCCCGGTTTGTCTCATAGACCCCGTCCACGTCCAGATTGACTTTCCGCCAGTTTGCAAACGGTCCGTCCGTTTCCAGGACGAGCCCGACCAAGCCGGCCCCGGCCACGCCTTCAACGCTCAGGCGGTTCTTCTCCGGGTTGGAGACGTATTCCAGCCAAACGTCCAAAGGTTCGCCGTCGAGGAGTTTGTGGAGGCGGCCGGGCATCTCGCCCACCCCAAGAACCTGCAACATCTCAATCGCATCGGGCGAACTCACCTTACCGCTCACCTCGCCGTTGACGTTACGGTTCTGCCCAGCGAGGGATCCAGCAAGATCGATCTTGCCCTTCTCACCCACTGTGCCGGCCAGCCGGCGGATGTCCACGGCGGCGCCGTTGAACTTTACGTTGGCCACAAAGTCTTTCAGGGTCCGCGAGGCAAACGTCAGCTGACCTATCTTCATATTGAGGCCAAGCGGCGCACCGCCCGTGTTGAGTTGGCCAACAAGTGCAGGGCCATCAAGAAGGCCGGCTTCGCGGCCCCGCGGCATCACCGTGGTCAGGTCAAGGGCATCGGAGCTCAGTTCAGCCTCGATAAACGGAGTGCCACTGCGCGCCCAAAAAAGGCTGCCACTCCCAGTGCCGCCCTCAAACTCAAAGTTCGCCCCATTGATGCGCCCATGCTCAGGTGTCGCTGAGAGCGATCCGGAGAACTTCAGACGGCCAATCCGCCCGCTCTCCTCGCCATAAAGGCCCGGCCGCATCCAATTGATGAAGCCTCGTCCGTCCAGGGCATTGAACTTGAAGGCACCATTGAACTGAGGCGTGACGGGGTCGGGCAGGTAAAGACCGGAAAGTTCAAACCGGGTCCGGCCGGGTAAGAGGCCCGAAAGCTCGCGCACCTTCAAACCGGTGTCAGACACGCTCACATCAAGCTTGCCGGTCTCAATCACCGCAGAGCCGGTCTTCAACTGGCCGGAGCTCACCTGAACGCGGCCATAAACATTCTTGGGCAACAGCCCGGCGACCGCATCCAACGTATCCAGCGAAACGGCAGACTTCAGTCGCTGGGCCAACTGGCTGCCCAGATCCTGTGCCAGCGCGTCCAGATCAAGCCGGCGTGCAGAGAGCGTGGCATCAAAGCCGATATCGTAGCCCAAAGTGAACTCAGCGCTGCCGGTCACCGCGTTGGTGACAGCGTTGGCCTGATCAAGCGCTAGCTCTATGTTCTCAAAGCGCAGCTTCTCCTCTCCAATCGCAACCTTCGAGCTGAAGAGGAAGGGCAGTTTTTCAAGATTCGTGAGCGGGCTGGACTTGGCCGTATCGTCAATCTCCGGCGGAGCCACCTTCAACGTGCCCGAAG